>NZ_JBFAHW010000046.1:0-79223 GCF_040654355.1 Streptomyces sp. NPDC050704
TGAAGGTGGGCGCCTCCGCGCCGGGCGGCGGACAGACACCGGAGTAGTCGGTATTCGAACCTGTGACGGTCACCTTCACGGACTGTTCGGTCGAGCCGTCCCCTGGATCAGACGGTCACAGGCTGGAGCTTGGCGCGGAAGTGCCGCAGGATCGGGGACTGCTCCACGATCCGGTAGCCGCGCACGGAGTCCGCGGCCTTGACGATCCCTTCGAGCGTCCTGCCGATGTGGTCGTAGTGGCTGCGGGTGTAGACGCGGCGCGGCAGCGCCAGCCTGACCAGCTCGTACGGCGGGCTCTTCACCGGGTTACCGTCCTCGTCCTCCTCGCCGAGGTAGAGCGAACCGAGCTCGGCCGAACGGATGCCGCCCTCCAGGTAGAGCCGGCACGCGAGGGCGTGCCCGGGGTACTGGTGGGGCGGTATGTGGGGCAGGAGCCGTCCGGCGTTGAGATAGAGGGCGTGCAGGCCGGCCGGTTCGAGGATGTCCACGCCGGCGGCGCGGACGCGTTGGGCGAGGTAGTCGGCGCTGTCGGCCCGCTCCGCGAGGTAGGAGGGCTCCGTCACCTCCTGGAGGCCCACGGCCATCATGTCGAGGTCGCGTCCGGCCAGGCCGCCGTAGGTGGGGAAGCCTTCGGTGGCGATGAGGAGCAGCTCGCACTTCTGGGCGAGCTCAGGGTCGTTCAGCCCGATGAAGCCGCCGATGTGGACGATGCCGTCCTTCTTGGCGCTCATGACGCAGCCGTCGGCCAGCCGGAACGCCTCTTCGGCGACCTGGCGGGGGGTGTGGTTGCGGTAGGCCGCTTCGTGCCGGGTCACCAGCCACGCGTTCTCGGCGAACCGGGCGGCGTCCAGGATCATGGGCACGCTGTGCTGACGGCAGATTTCGGCCGTCCGCCGCAGGTTGTCCATGGAGACGGGCTGACCGCCGCCGCCGTTGTTAGTGATGGTCATGACAACAGCGGCAACGTGTGAGCCGTTCGAGTCGGCCAGCGCCTTCTCCAGCGCCTCCAGGTCGATGTTCCCCTTGAACGGTTCCTTGCTGTCCAGGTCCCGGGCCTCGGCGCAGGGCAGGTCACGGGCCTGGCAGCCGGCCAGCTCCACGTTGGCCCGGGTGGTGTCGAAGTGCGTGTTGGACAGCACGGTGTCGCCGGGCTTCAGGAGTGTCGAGAACAGAATGCGTTCCGCGGCGCGCCCTTGATGGGCCGGCAATATGTGGGAGTAGCCGGTCAGTTCCGTCACCGTGTCACGGAAACGGTAGAAGGAGCGCGAGCCCGCGTAGGACTCGTCACCGGCCATGCCCGCGGCGAGCTGCGCCGACGACAGGGCGCCGGTGCCCGAGTCGCTCAGCAGATCGATGGTCACTTCGTCGGCGCGCAGATCGAAGAGATTGTAGTGCACCCGCTCGATCGCCGCTTTGCGCTGCTGCGGTGTCGTCAGGGGAATGGGTTCGACGACCTTGATCCGGTACGGCTCCATCTTCGACGCTGCTCCTGCCTTGGGTTTTCCTGCTGTGGGGGTGTTTTCTCGAGGCGCGGCCCGGGCCGGCCGTACCTCGTACGCCTCCGAGGAGATGTACGCGGTGATGCGTGGCGGTCGTCCCTGCTCGTGGGCCAGCGCCAGGTACGCGATGAGTCCGATGCCGTCGTGCAGCGAGCGGGAGGTGACGCCCGCCAGCGACCTGTCGAGCAGGGCGGTGTCCATGCCGTGACGGGTCAGCAGGGTCAGGGCTCGCGCATGTGCCTCCCCGTCGTCCCGGACGTAGTCCCTGACCGGTACGTGGAGGGTGAAGCCGCTCGGCAGGCCGGTCGCCGTCTCGGTGAAGGAGTGACAGGAGAGGACGGCACGCCCGTCGAGCCGTGCGTCGGGGGGATGCGGAGTGACGTCGAGCCCTCCCGCGGTACGCATGAACTCCCGTACCGCTTCGGGCCCTGGACCGTCGTTCATACGGGCCAGGGCGCCGGCGTCGGCGAGCGACAGGCCCCGATGGGTGAGGTAGACCTTCGCCCGGGGGGTGTCCCAGTCGCCCAGATCGAGGGCGAAGAACGGATAGTCGTCCGCCTGGGGCAGGGCCGCGAAAGCCCGGTGGTGGCCGAGCCTGCGCAGTGCCTCACGCACGGTCTCGGCGGCCCGTTCCGGCCCCGCCGCCGAGGGGTTGAGGTAGATCTTGACCTTGGGGACTCCACCGGGGCGCAGTTCCAGCGCGCACCACAACGCCAGCGGCCCCTTGGGGGAGGCGGGGAAGAACAGGTCCTCCAGCGCGTCGAGTTGGTCGGTGGCGAAGCCCCAGCGCCGCGCCATGGCCCGCACGACGCGCAGTCCGGTGCGGCCGTTGTCGGCCAGGCTGCCGGCCTCCCACCCCGGTTCCAGGAGCACGCGCAGGGTCGGGGGCGCGTCCGGTACGAAGGAGAGGGAGAACTCCACCGGTGTGTGGTCGTCGGACAGGAACGTCGGGTAGGGCGGAGGCAGACCCAACGGCCGTTCCGCGGCGGGGCCCAGACTGTCCGTCAGTACCCGTACGTAACCGTCCGCGTCGGACTGCCCCAGTCCCGCGACGTGGCAGAGCCGTTGTAACTGACCGGCGACGAAGGCGCCGAGTGACTCCGTTCCCGGAGTGCTTCGGCCGTTTGCACGAGAGGTGATCACCGGCGCTCCTGACGGACAGTGGAGCGCGTGCTGTGGGGGAGGGCAAAAAGATACCCGCCTGTGAGGGCGGGTATCTCGCCTGCTGGTAAGGGGAGTTCGATGCCTGTCGCCGATATGGCTTGTATGGCGCGGGGGTTGGAACTTCCCCGTGCCGCCTGCCGTCGGAGGCGGTGTGTGACTGCGGAGCGTTGAGCGGAAGTGGCGTCAGTGGACGAGGGCTCCACGACACCTCCTTTAACTCGTGACCAACACGGATACCGCGCTCATTCGTACCCCTTCGGTTGAACCTTCATGCAGTGCGGTGATGTCGGTATCTGTTACGTAGCTCACGCTTTCCACCAGGACAGGAAGGAACTCCACAGCCCTGTGCGGTCCTGCTTGCCCTGCGCTGTTCCCTGGTCGTCGCGCGGTGCCGAATCCGCGCCTTGCTGTGCTTCCGGGCGCTGCGTGGCCCGGGCCGGCGTGAAGCGGGCGGGAAGCACGGCCAGCGCTCGGTTGAAGGGGCCCGGACGCCAGGTCAGGCTGTCCTCGGGCACCGCGAGTTCGACGTCGGGCAGCTTGTTGAGAAGGTTCTCGATGGCCGCCACGGTGATCAGCCGGGCCGGGTCCTTGGCCGGGCAGGCGTGCGGTCCCGCACTCCAGGCCAGGTGGGACCGGTTGCTGGGCGCATGGCGGGACGCCGAGAGGGCCGGGTCGGAGTTGGCGGCCGCGAAACTGACCAGCATCAGATCGCCCGCCTTGAGCTTCTGTCCGGCGAACTCCATGTCGGCCACCGGATAGTGCGGCGCGTAGTTGGACATGGGCGGGTTCTTCCACAGCGTGGTGTCGATGGCCTCGTCGATCAGCCCGCCCGCCGCGTACCGGTCCTCGGTGAGCAGCAGATGCAGGGTGTTGGCGATGAGGTTTCGCAGCGGTTCCGCGCCCGCGCCCAGGAGCAGAACGAGTTGATGGGCCATCTCCTCGTTGGTCAGGCGCGCCTGATGCTCCATCAGCCACGAGGTGACGTCGTCACCGGGCCGGGACCGCTTGAGCGCCACCAGCTCGGACACGGCGTGGACCAGTACCTCATTGGCCTTCTCGGCGTTGACGCCGTCGAAGATGCCGGAGATGCCGAACATGACCCGGTCGCCGATCTCCGCGGGGCAGCCGAAGAGTTCGTTGAACACGAAGAGCGGCAGCAGCTTGGCGTAGTCGTTGAGCAGGTCGACCGAGCCGCGGGAACTGAACTGGGCGATGAGGTAGTTGGAGACCCGCTCGGTGATCTGGCCCAGCCAGTACGAGTCCACCCGGGCGAAGCTGTCCGTGACCGCCTGACGCAGCCGCATGTGCTCGGCGCCGTCACTGAACATGCAGTTGGGCCGGTACGCCAGCAGCGGAAGGACCGGACTGTCCGGGCTGATCCTGCCTTCGCCGAAGTCCCGCCAGTGACGCGAGTCCTTCCGGAAGGCACCCGAGTTCTGGAGCAGTTGCAGCGCCGCCGAGTAGTCCGTCACCAGCGTCGCCTCCACACCGGGAGCGAGCTCGACAGGCGCGGTCGGCCCGAAGTGACGCATGTAGTCGTAGTAGGCCTGCGGATCGGTCGCGAACTCCGGTCCGTACATCGGCACTCGTTCACCCGTGCCGTGGGCCGGGCACCCGGGCGGTGGCACCGGGCCGGTGGACTCAGTGTTCATACTTGCTCCTTGCGGGCACTGGCCTGGAGATAGTGGACGAGCGTGATCAGGGCGCTGGCCGAAGATCTCTCGTCACGCGCGTCGCAGGTGACGACCGGTGTGTCGGGCAGCAGATCGAGGGCCTCGCGCAGCGCGTGCTCATCCCGGATCCGGGTGCCGTCGAAGTGGTTGACGGCGATCGCGTAGGAGAGTCCGTACTGCTCGATCAGGTCGATGACGGCGAAGGAATCCGCCAGCCGCTCGGGATCGACCAGTACCAGCGCCCCGAGGGCGCCGCGGGCCATGTCCTCCCACATCTGCACGAAACGCTGCTGCCCCGGCGTACCGAACAGGTACAGCACGACGTGATCGCTGATCGTGAGGCGGCCGAAGTCCATGGCCACCGTGGTGGTGGTCTTGCCCCGGACGCCCTTGAGGTCGTCGATGTCCTCTCCGGCCCGGGTCATCGTCTCTTCGGTGGACAGCGGGGGAATCTCGGAGAGCGTCCCGACGAACGTGGTCTTGCCCACCGCGAAGTGCCCGACGATCAGGATCTTCACGGCGGTCTGTGCCGCGCCGCCACGGACGTAGGCCTGCTCATCCAAAACGGGCCTTGAGACCATCCAGCACCTCCTGGAGAATCTGCTGGTCGACGAGGCGGGCGCGTTCCACGGGCGCACGCGTCATGAGGTAGCCGCCCTCGGCGAGGGAAGAGAGAAGGATCTTCACCACACCCATGGGCAGCCGCATGTGTCCCGCGATCTCGGCGACCGAGAGATAGCCGCCGGAGCACATCTGCAGGACACTCTGCTCCTCGGGGGAGAGCAGGGCCGGCCGCTGCTGCTGGTCGGCGGCTGCCGTGACCAGGGTGATCAGGGTGAACTGGTCGCCCGCGGGGAGGTCGCGGCCGTTGGTGATGACGTACGGCCGCACTAATTCAGCGGCCTCGGGCTCTTGCCTGTCGGGATCGATCACGGCCGTGCGCCGGTGTTCTCGCGCGGCGGAGTTGTCAGTGCCTTGCCCAGCTGGCCGACGAGCTGCTGCATCCGGAAGGTGATGTCAGCCATGTCGATGTCGATGGAGGCCGAGACCGCGAGATACGCGCCTTCGCCGGCGGAGATCAGAAAGACCCAGCCACCGTCGAACTCCACCAGGGTCTGCCGCCACTTCAGGTCGGACCCGTCGACGAAGAACGCCAGCGAGCGGCTCAGTGACTGCACACCGCTCATCGCGGCGGCGACGGTGTCCGCGTTGTCCTTGCCGACCTCCTTCGAGGCGGCCATCAGCAGCCCGTCGGCGGAGATCAGGACCGCGTGAAGGGCCCCGGGTATTTCCAAGACACCGTCAAGCATCCATGACACATCGTTGTTCACGAAACCTCATGCCCTTCGCTGCTCGCATCACGTGTGTTGCTCGGCCGGCCCGCGGTGTCCAGGTGCGTGGCTCGACCGGATTGTGTGCCCCGCTGGAAGGCACCCATGATCGATGCGGTCTCCGCGTCGGAGCGGATCGGGGCGTCCGCGGTTTCGGAACTCTGCGGCACGATGGCCATGGCTCGCCTGCGGCGGCGCTTCGGCAGCCCGTCGGCGGTGGTGGGCGGAGCTTCGGCTGTTTCCGGGCCGGCCGGGTCCGGTGGGGGAACGGTGCTCACAGTCTCGGCTCGCTCCTTCGGTTCGGGCAGGCTGGTGAGCAGCTCGTCGGGCAGCAGAACCACGGCCCGCACACCCCCGTAGGGCGAGGTCGAGTCGACGGACACCGTGAAGCCGTAGCGCTCGCAGAGCACACCGATCACCGCGAAACCGAACTGCGGAGGGTTGCCGAGCCCGGAGACACCCGAGGCCCGTTCACTCGACAGCAGCTTCGAGGCCCTGGCCTTCTCCTCCTCGTTCATACCGACACCGGCGTCGTCGACGACGATGCAGATGCCCTTGGGCACGGCGCGGACATTGATCTCGACCATGGTTTCCGGCGCCGAATAGCTGGTGGCGTTGTCGAGCAACTCGGCGAGGGCCAGCGCCACCGGTTCGACGGCTCGGCTGGTGACGCCGAAGCCGACCTGCGAGAGAATCTCCACCCGCTTGAAGTGCCGGATTCTGCCCTGCGCGCTGCGGACCACGTCGAACACCGAGGCAACGTCACGCTGCCGCCCCAGCCAGCCTTCGCACAGCACGGCGATGGACTGGGCGCGCCGACCGAACTGCGAGTTCATGTGGTCGATTTCCAGGAGGTCCCGGAGAACCAGCGACTCGCCGTACTTGGTCTGCAGTTTGGAAATGGCCAGTTGCTGCTCGGCCGCGAGGCCCTGGAGCGTTCGCATCGCGGACTTGAGCGCCGACCTCGTTGCTTCTTCGGCTTGGTCCTGAGCCTTCTTCACCGAGGCCGAATAGTGGTTCTCCAGCTCGGCGTAGTGATTTCTGAGCCCTTCATTCTCCTGCCGTAACCTCCGCACCGCCTTCTGCCCCCGGACAATGGCGGTAGCTGCAAGCGGAGTTCCGGCGATGAGAGCCCAGAGAGCCGGGTCCTGCATGTAATACGTCATAAGACTCTCTTCAAACGACTGACAGTCAGCTACTGAAATCCCGTTCAGCGCGACGCACCGACAGCCCGCTGCGCAGGGTTTACCGCCCGGGCCGGACGATTGGCCAGTGGGTCATTCTGTGCCTGTGGTCCGCTCGGCAAGTGCGGAGATCGTATCACCGCATGAACTTGTGACGACCCGTCAATTTGAGGAGCACTTGCGAACGTTGACGGGTCGTCAGCTGCACTGTGAAGGGCTCGGATAGGGTGGGGTCCTTTTCGTGATCGGGTCGTTATCCGAGGTCGGGGTGCGATATCCCAAAAGGTCCCTCTGTGGCTTTCGGTATCGGTGACCGGAGTGTGCGGTTCCGGGTAGAAGATGTCGCCGCAATGGGGGTATGGGCACCGAGAAGGCGTGCTTCGCAGCTCTTGACGCGTGTCAGTTGACCGTGGACGTTTCGGCGACCGCGTGTACCTCCAGGCCCGGGGCCGCGAGGAGGTCCGCGATGCAGGCCGCCGAACCTCCGACGTACGTGCTCACCAGATCGACGTCGCCGCCCACGCACCAGGCGCGGTCCTGGGGCCACCACAGGTCGGGGATTTCGGGCGGTACCTCGTCGGGGCCTTGCGCGGGCGAGTCGGCGTCGTCGAGGGGACCGGCGAGCAGGACCTCGTCGCGGCCGGGCGTGCGGAAGAGTGGGAGGCCGTCCCAGTCGTAGTGGCCGTAGCCCTCCCACAGTCCGTACCAGCAGTGGTCGGGGGTGCTGGTGTGCCGGGACAGTACGGAGATCAGGGCGCCGGCGACATCGGCGGGGGTCGGGCCCTCGTGCGGGTGCTCGTCCCAGACGCCGGGGACGGCCGGGGTGTCGTCGTTGCGGTAGAGGAGGGAGTCCTGGGCGCCGATCAGTTCGTGCCAGCGCGTCCCCGCGGAGACCGATCGGCCGTACACGCCGGCGACTTGGGCCCACCGCACCGGTTCCGTACCGAGCAGGGCCGGGTGGAGGATCCGCGCGTACGCGTCGAAGCCGGGCGCGCACACCGCCGCCACCGTGCCGAACCCGTCGTTGCCCGGCGGGCGTTGCTCCAGCCAGCGGGCGGGCGTGAGGTTCTGCCGTTCGACGCGGAGGCGGCCGTAGACGGACGGGGGCGGAAACCGGTGGACGTACATGCCATCAGTGTCGTCTGTACGGCATCGGCCTTTGACGGCCGCGTGCAGGTTCCCGCCGCTATCGCGGTGCGACGGCTTCGACCCAGTCCTCGACGGCGATGACATCGGCCCACTGCGGAAACAGCTTCTCGATCAGCATCCGGTGCACCTCGGGGTCGGTGTCGAGGCAGGCGTCGGCCAGGACGGTGAGGCCGAAGTCCAGGTCGATGGCGCTCCACAGGGTGGACAGCACCACAGCGCTGGTGGCGATGCCGGTGAGAACAAGGCTGTCGATGTCGCGAGCCCTGAGTATCAGGTCGAGGTCGCTGCCCGAGAACGCGCTTCCCCTCCTCTTGGTGACCACGACGTCACCCTGCTGGGGCGCGACATCGTCATGAATCTCGGTGCCAGGGGCTCCTTCGCGGAACAGGCCGGCCCGCACGACGTTTGTCATCACCCTGTTGCGCGGGCTGACTTCCGGATCGCCCGGCCGTAACCCCATCACCACGTAGATCACGGGGAGGCCGGCGGCCCGGGCACCGTCGATCGCCCTGCGCAAGCGCGGCAGGTATCCGGAACCGTCGTCGGCGATGGCCACGACGTCCCGTTGGACGTCCATCACCAGGAGCGCGCTGTTCGCCATGCTTGCCGTCCCTTCCCCTCCGAGAAACAAGAGCAGGACCGAACGAGCCGCCGTCCGACACCTCCCGCGGAGCCTAGGGCAGTAGGGGGAGCCGTGGAACGGACGGGGGCGACGGGCTAACGGATCGCCACCACGACGTAACTGTTGCCGTACTGCCAGACCGGGCCGGCCTGCGCGAAGCCGGCCTGGCGCAGCAGTCGGACATGCGCAGAGAGGGGAAGACCGGCGGTGTTGCCGGTCGCCGGCTCTCGGCGGCCGCGTTCGGCGAGGAGGTCGGCCAGCTCCGGGTCGTCGGCCGCCGCCGTCCACCAGGAGGTCCAGTCCTCGTGGTTGAACACCCGCTGCCGCTCGGCCCGGAGCCGGCCCAGGTGGGCGGCGATCCCGGCGGTCCCCGGACCGTCCTCCGGCGGGAGGTGGTCGCCGTTGACGAGGACGCCGCCGGGGCGCAGCAGCGTGGCGAGGTGCTGGTACGTGCGGCGCAGGGTGTCCGGGTCGAGGTAGTGCAGCGCGGTCGTGGAGACGGCCGCGTCCAGGGGGCGGTCCAGGTCCAGGGCCTGGACCCAGCCGGGTTCGCCGATGACCGCGTCGACGTAGCGGGCGGCGGTGCTGTGGTGGGTGCGGGCGAGTTCCAGCAGGAGCGGGTCCATGTCGACGGCGACGATGTCCGCGTCCGGCAGCCGCCGGGCCAGCCGCGCCGCCAGCGAGCCGGGGCCGCAGCCGAGGTCGAGCACGTGGGGCCGGCCCGCCCGGTCCGCCGTGGTGTGCTCGACCACGTCGGCGATCACGGTGAACCGCTCCTCCCGGCCGACGGCGTACCGCTGTTGCTGGCGTTCCCAGCGTTCCACCCACAGCTCGGCCGTCGCCATGCTCAGTCCCATCCGGTCGCGCCACCCTCGCCGTCTCGCACCTGTCTGCCGGAACCCTTGTCAGCCTACAGGTGGAAACGGTTTCCATTCACGTTTGGGGGACCGTGTCAGGCGAGGTCGGCGAGTACGGCCAGCAGCCGGTCGATTTCCTCGGGGGTGTTGTAGGCGTGCAGGCTGACGCGCACCGAGCCGGTCGTCTCACCCGCGCTGCCCTGGCAGTGGTTGTCGGAGCGGACCATGAAGCCGTGGCTGAACAGGATGAATCCGAGGTCGCCCGAGGTGATGTCGCGATGCCGGAAGGTGACGATGCCCTGGCGCTGCTGCACCGGTGAGCCGGCGGCCAGGCTGAGCGGGCAGCCGAGGATGTCGTAGGCGTCCAGGTGGCGCAGCCCGTCGGTGAGGCGGGCCGCCAGGGCGACCGTCCAGCGCTCGATCCGGTGGGTGCCGGCGGCGTCCAGCCAGTCCAGCGCGGCGGCCAGTGAGGCGATCCCGGCGGTGTTCGGAGTGCCGCTCCACCCGCCCGGTGCGAAGGCCGGTCCGCGCGTCTGGCGGGCCCAGACCGCACCCGAGCCGGACAGGGCCAGGGCCTTGTGCCCGGAGAAGACGACGAAGTCGACGTCCAGGTCGGCCACGGACACCGGCAGATGGCCGACGCTCTGGGCGGCGTCCAGGCAGATGACCGCGTCCGGGCCGACCGCCTGGCGGATGCGGTGGACGTTCATGTTCCCGCCGTAGACGTGGTGCACATGGGTGGCGGCGACGAACCGGGTCCGCCGACCGGCCGGCTCCGACAGCGCGAGGTGGTCGTAGTCGCCGGAGCCCGGCTGGTACGGCATCCGGCGGACGTGCACGCGCACCCCCTGACGGGCCAGCAGCCGCTGCGTCTCCAGCCAGGGCTCGATGTTCGCCCGGTGGTCGGCGTCGGGGACCACGATCTCGTCCCCGTCGGCGAGGTACGAGGTCAGCCAGTCGCGCGCGACGGTGCGCAGCCCGTCGGTCGTACCGCTGGTGAAGTGCACGCCGGAGCGTTCCGGAGCCGGGTCGCCCAGGAACTCCCTGACGCGGTCCCGGGTCCGCTCCACCAGATCCGTGGTCCGGTTGGCCCAGGGGTAGGTGCCGCGCCCGGCGTTGGCGTTGGCGGTGGTGAGGTAGGTGTGGACGGCGTCCAGCACGGCCTGCGGCTTCTGTGCCGTGGCCGCGCTGTCCAGGTAGGTCAGTTCCGGGTGCCCGGTGATGATGGGGAACTGGGCGCGCAGTTCGCGCTGCCAGTCCCGCAGGTCGTCCGGGAAGACCATGCCGTTGTCCCGGGTGCAGGCGACGGTCATGTCAGTCCCGTACCAGGAGTGCGCCCGCGTCGCGCCAGGCGACGATGCCGCCGGCGAGGCTGCGGACGTCCGGGTGCCCCAGGCGGGTCAGCAGCGCCGCGTACTGCGCGGACTTCTCGCCCACCGGGCAGGCCAGCAGCACCGGTTGGCTGCGGCTGAAGGGCAGGCCGCCCCGTACGAGTTCGTCGAAAAGTTCGTCGACGATGTTGACCGACCCGTCGATGTGCAGCGCGGCGTACGCGAAGGGGCTGCGCAGGTCGACCACCAGCGGCCGGTCCGTGGCGATCCACCGCTGGGCGTCCGCCACGCCGACGGCCGGGGCGGCGCGCACTTCGGCGGCGGACAGATCGGCCACCGAGTTCTTCCGCGCCGGACGGCCGAGCAGATCCGGCCGGCGCTGCCGGACGTAGCTCAGATAGCTCTCGACGCGGTCGCAGACGATGAACACCGCAGACCGGCGCTCCGTCAGCTCGGCGTCGATCGCGCGGAGGTGGCGGACCGCTCCGTAGTAGGCGGCCCCGCCGGTGGGCCCGGCCAGCATGCCGCAGCGGCGGACCAGGGTGAGCATGCCGTCGATGGCCTCGTCGGCGCTCACTGTCCCCATCGTGTCGTACGTGTCCGGGTCGAAGAGGCCGACTTCGTGGACCTCGTCGATGGTGCGGATGCCCGGGATGAAGTCGGACTTGCCCGCGACCAGTCCGACGACATGTACCCGCGGGTCGTGGTCGCGCAGCACCGTGGCCACGCCGGTGGAGGAGCCGGCGGTGCCCACGCAGGCGATGAACCAGTCCGGGGCCCGGCCGTCCAGGTCCTTGATGATCTCCGGGCCCGTGCCGGTGAGGTGGGCCTCGGTGTTGCGCGGGTTGAAGTACTGGTCGGTGTGCAGATAGGCGCTGCCGGACTCGGCGAGGGTGCGGTGGAAGAGGGTGAGCGGGTCGTCGGTGGCGGTCGGGTCGAGGCATTCGCTCTGGCCCGGCAGCTCCTCTATCTCCGCGCCGAGCAGCAGGAGCAGATCCTTGATCTCGGGTACCCGCATGCGGTTGGTGACGCTTTTGAAGGTGAGACCGTGCATCCCGGCTATGACGGCCAGCGCCTTGGCCGTGTTGCCGCTGGAGAGCTCGACGACCTGGCTCCCGTGCTCGGCGGCGTCGGTCAGGTGGGGACGCGCCATGTTCCAGGCGGCGCGGTCCTTGACCGAGCCGAAGGGGTTGAGCATCTCCAGTTTGGCGTACAGGTCGATGTTCCGCAGACCGTGCACGGCAGGGTCGATGCGCACCAGCGGAGTGTTGCCGATGGCGTCGGTGATGCTGTCGTACCTCACTCGTGTCCCCTCGAAGGCGTGGTCGGCCAGTACTGTTCGTCGAGGCACCAGCGCCAGGTGTCGCCGTCCTGCCAGGCGGCGACCTTGCGGGCGACGGGCTGGTGTTGGGCGCGACCGGCGTGGAAGTCCATGGCGTACCCGGCGGTGTTCGCGAAGGCCATCACGTCGCCCGGCTGCGGCCGGTGCGGCAGGAAGACGGTCCGCCGGGTGATCATGTCGGTCTCCAGGCAGAGACTGCCGAAGAGATGGACGGCGACGGGCCCGGCGTCGGCGCGCGGCCCGGCGCCGTCCCTTGGCGCGACCGGGATGACGACGGGGTCCATCAACACCCCGTGTTCCTCCAGGGCGACGTCGTCGGCCTTCATCGCCAGCCGTACCCGCAGATCACCGCCGGTGCCGGAATCGCGTACCTCCAGCACCGTCGCCAGCGTGAGTCCGCACTGGTCCACCAGCGCCCGTCCGGGCTCGATATGCAGGTCGTACAGGTGCTCCAGCAGGAGCGTGGCCAGCGAACGCCCGCCCAGCGAGGCGGCCGGGTGTGCCAGCAGTTCGTCGAGGTAACGCTCGCCGGCGACCGGCCGGTGAGCCGGGTACAGCCCCAGCGCGCCGCGCAGTGTGCCGCCCTCGTTGCGCAGCCCGTAACCATGGCCCTGCCAGGTCAGGGGCGGGCGCCTGCCCAGCACGGCGTCGGTGAGGCCGGTGGTGTACTGCTCCCACTGCTCCTGGTGGGCAAGGTAGTTGACGCCGAATCCGCCGCCGATGTCGACGGCCCGTGGCCGCAGTCCCCGGCTCCGGCACGCCTCCAGGACGTTCAGACAGCCCTCCAGAGCGGTCGTCTTCTCGGCGAGACTGGTTGTGTCCAGGTGGTAGGCCACACCGACCAGCTCCGTCGCGTCCGCGTGCCGGTCGACCGCCTCCAGTAACGCGTCCAAGTCCTGTACGGGCCAGCCGAAGCGGCTGCGCCGGCTCAGCACCCGGACGCCGGAGGCCTCGAACCCCGACAACCGCAGCAGGACGCGGGTGGGGGAGAGCGCGTACTTGCGGACGAGACCGGCGAGCTGGTCCAGCTCGCCGACCGAGTCGACGCAGACGGTGACTCCGGCGCGGGCGGCGAGCCACAGGAACTCCGGGTTCTTGGGTCCGGTGGCCGAGATCCGGCCGGACTCGAACCCGGCGCCGAGAGCGTGCTGCAACTCGCCCAGCGACGCCACGTCCACCCCCGCGTCCGTCGCGGCGAGCCGCCTCAGCAGCGCGCTGGACCGGTTGGCCTTGTGGGCGAAGAAGATCTGTCCGGACAGGTGGTGGTCGCGGTAGACGGACCGGAACCGGTCCAGGTTCTCGGCGATCTGGTCGGGCACGATCACGTTGAGCGGTGATCCGAGCGCGTCGGTGAGCATGCGCGGGAACCCCGGTGTGGCCAGCAGGGATCGAAGCCGGGGGCCGAGCTGCGGTTCCAGATACAAGGGCCCGCCCATCCGTGGTCCTCCCCTGGCCGCCGAGGCCCGGCATGCCGAGCGCAGCCGACGCTTCCTCCCACGGTTCGCCGTATAACCACTTTCCCTCCCCCCGTGCTCTTTACGCCCCGCGCTGTCGGAGTCGTACCTCATTGGGACGTGATGCTCAGAACACGGGGGCTCTCGGCGCAGATCTGGTCTTCGACATCACCGGGTCATCTTTCGGCAATGATTGTCATATCGATTGGCTTAAAGGCGGTCTTGACATCCGTTTCCATCTAGCGTGGCGGTGGCGCCGAGGCAGGCTCGACCCGGCGGACTTATCACCCTATTGCGGAGGAATCCATGCGCGTGTCCTCGTCCCGGCGTCTGGCGCTGATCACCGGCGTCTCCCTGGCCTTTCTGGCGGGTTGCGGCAGTTCGTCCGACTCCGGAAGCGACGCCGACACCTCGCAGGCCGCCGCCTCGTCCGTCGTCCCGGTGGTGGCCTCGACGAACGTCTACGGGGACATAGCCGAGCAAATAGGCGGCAAGAAGGTGGCGGTCACCTCGATCATCAGCGACCCCGACCAGGACCCGCACTCCTACGAGGCCAACACCCGCAACCAGTTGGCGCTGTCCAAGGCGAAGGTCGTCATCGAGAACGGCGGCGGCTACGACGACTTCGTCGACCGGATGCTGAAGAGCGGCGGCAACTCGTCCGCCGAGGTGATCAACGCCGTCAAGATCTCCGGGAAGACCGCCCCGGCGGGCGGCGAACTCAACGAGCACGTCTGGTACGACTTCCCGACGGCCGGCAAGGTCGCCGACAGCATCGCCGCCGCCCTGGCCAAGGCCGACCCGGCCGACTCGGCGACCTTCACGAAGAACGCCGCGGCCTTCAAGTCGAAGCTGAAGCCGCTGGAGGCGAAGGAAGCACAGATCAAGACCGACCACGGCGGCGAGTCGGTGGCCATCACCGAACCCGTACCGCTGTACGTGATCGAGGCGAGCGGGCTCAAGAACGCGACGCCCGCCGCCTTCAGCGAGGCCATCGAGGAGGGCGACGACGTCTCCCCGAAGACCCTGCAGGCCACGCTGGCGCAGTTCACCGGCAAGAAGGTCAAGGCGCTGGTGTACAACGAGCAGACCTCGGGGCCGCAGACCGAGAAGGCCGAGCAGGCTGCCAAGACCGCCGGGATCCCGGTCGTCCCCGTCACCGAGACCCTGCCGGCGGGCGAGGACTACCTCGGCTGGATGACCGCCAACGTCGACGCGCTCGCGAGCGCGCTGGCCAAGTGAGGCAGCCGGCCGTGGCCCCGGTACCCCGCGCCCGGCAGGACGGCACGGCCCCGCGGCATCCCGACGCCGGGGAGGACCGCGGCGCGGACACCCCGGTGATCAGCCTGCGCGACGCGGCCCTGTCCTACGGCGAGCGCGTGCTGTGGCAGGGGCTGGAACTCGACGTACGGCCGGGGGAGTTCGTGGCCGTGCTCGGGCCGAACGGGTCGGGCAAGACCAGCTTCGTACGCGCCCTGCTCGGCCAGCGGCAGCTGTCCGCCGGGACGCTGACGGTCCTCGGCCGGCCGCCCCGCAAGGGCAGCCGGCAGATCGGCTACGTCCCACAGCAGACGGCGCTGTCCGCCCACGCGACACTGCGCGCCCGGGACCTGGTCCGGCTCGGTATCGACGGGCATGTCTTCGGGCCGCGGCTGCGCACGGGCGCCGTCCGCCGCCGGGTGGACGAGGTCCTCCGGTCGGTCGGGGCCGCCGCGTACGCGGACGTTCCCGTCGGCCTGCTCTCGGGCGGGGAGCGGCAGCGCGTGCGCATCGGACAGGCGCTGGCGACCGATCCGCGGATCCTGTTGTGCGACGAGCCGCTGCTCTCCCTCGACCTGCACCATCAGCGGGCCGTGACGGAACTCGTGGACGCCCGGCGCCGCTCGCACAACACGGCGGTGGTCTTCGTGACGCACGAGATCAACCCCGTCCTCGGGCTTGTGGACCGGGTCCTGTACCTCGCCCGCGGCGGCTTCCGGGTCGGCGCACCGGAGGAGGTGCTGACCTCGGAGGCGCTCTCGCAGCTGTACGGCACACAGGTCGACGTGGTCCGCGTCCGGGACCGGATCATGGTCGTCGGAGCCCCCGACGAGGTGCCGGTACCGGCGCACCATCCCGAACTGCCGGACGGAGTACGCCCATGACGAGCGCCGACGGAATCTGGCAGCAGATCTTCAGCTTCGACAACTACGGCGAACTGCTCGCCCTGGTCCGCAACTCCCTCATCGCGGGCGCCGCCCTCGGCCTGGTCGGCGGCCTGGTGGGCGTCTTCGTGATCATGCGGGACCTGCCGTTCGCGGTGCACGGCATCAGCGAGCTGTCGTTCGCCGGCGCCTCGGCGGCCCTGCTGCTGGGGGTGAACATCGTGGCGGGCTCGATCGTCGGCTCGCTGATCGCGGCCGGAACGATCGGTCTGCTCGGCTCCCGCGCCCGGGACCGCAACTCGGTGATCGGCATCATCATGCCGTTCGGCCTGGGCCTCGGCGTGCTCTTCCTCGCCCTGTACAAGGGCCGGGCGGCGAACAAGTTCGGCATCCTCACCGGACAGATCGTCGCCGTCGACACCCCGCAGATGTCCTGGCTGCTCGGCACCTCGGCGCTGGTGCTCGTCGCACTCGCCGTCATGTGGCGGCCTCTGGGGTTCGCCAGCGCCGACCCGGAGGTGGCCGAGGCGCGTGGTGTGCCGGTCCGCACACTGTCGTTCGCCTTCATGGTCGTACTGGGGCTCGCGGTCGCCCTGTCGGTGCAGATCGTCGGAGCCCTGCTGGTCCTCACCCTCGTCGTCACCCCGGCAGCCGCCGCGGCCCGGGTCACCGCGTCCCCGGTGCTGCTGCCCGTGCTGAGCGTGGTGTTCGCGGTGACCTCGATCGAGGGCGGGATCCTGCTCGCACTGGGCAGCAGCATCCCCATCAGCCCGTACGTGACCACCATCTCGTTCACGATCTACGTCGTCTGCCGACTCGTGGGCACCTACCGGACCCGGCAGTGGGGAGCCAGGAAGACCGTGCTCCAACCCGGCTGACCCGCACGCGTGCGTGCGGGTCAGGTGCCTACTCCTGGGCGTGCCGGATGGCGTCGAGCACGATGTGCGCCACGTGGTCGTCGGTGAGGCTGTACTGCGTCTCGCGGGCCTGGCGGCGGGCCGTCACGATCCGGGAGGTGCGCAGCACCCGCAGGTGCTGGGAGACCAGCGGCTGGCTCACTCCGAGTGCGGTGACCAGTTCGTGGACGTACTTCCCGCCGCCGGACAGTTCGCGGACGATGCCGACGCGCACGGGTGAGGCCAAGGCGCGCAGCAGGTCACTGGCGGCCTGCAGGGCCTGCTGCGGATCGTCCACAGGGGGAGGGGAAGTCGTCATGATATGCAGACATTAGCATATGACAATGATTTCCGATGTGGTTGCGCTGGGCCCGCCTGGCGTCGCGTCAGCGCGTGCGTGTCAGTGGTCGTCCCAGTGTCCCTGGTGGGCGGCGTGGCGGTGGCCGTCGTGCACGTAGTCGGTGTGGTCCTCGTGCGGCACGGCGACATGCCCGCAGCCCTCGCCGTGCTGGTGGTCGTGACCCTCGTGGGCGGCGTGGTCGCCGCCGGCGCACTCGTCGACGTGGTCGCCGTGCGCCCGGTGGATGTGACCGTCGTGCGCGTAGTCGGTGTGGTCGGCGTGCGGGAAGGCGACGTGACCGCAGCCCTCGCCGTGTGCGTGCGTGTGGTTCTCGTGAGTGCGGTGGTCGGTGGCGCTGGTCATCGGGACTCCTGCTTGTGTCGCGGGTGTGCGTCTGTGGCCGCGCATGGCGCTGCCGGTCGATGCATTGCGACATCAATATATAGCAACTTCTGCATGCGACAGGTAAAGACCCCTGCGGCAAGCGGTAAAGGCGGGGTATCCGTGCCCCTCCGGCGAGCACGACGAGCGGCTCCGCAAGGTGCGCGGAGCCGCTCGTCGGCTGTCACCGTCCGGCGTGCACGGGAACGGCGGCGGTGGGGTCCGGGCGTCGGACGAGCTTCGTGAGCAGTCCGTGGCGGGGTGCCAGACACCAGGTGAGGGCGAACAGGGCGGTGAGGACCACGACCACCGAGCCGCCCGCGGCCAGGTCGTACGTGTACGAGACGTACAGGCCCGCCACGCTTCCGGTGCAGCCGATGACCGAGGCCAGCAGGGTCATCGCCCACAGCCGTTCGGTCAGCATGCGCGCGGTGGCCGCGGGGGTGATCAGCAGGGCGAGCACGAGGATGTTGCCGACGGCCTCCAGGGACATCACGATCGTCGTGGTGACCAGCACGTACAGGACCAGGTCGAGGCGGAACACCGGCAGCCCGGCGGCGCGGGCCGCCTCCCGGTCCAGGCTGACGGCGACCAGTTCCTTGCCGATCGCCAGCACGACGAGGATCAGGACGGTCCCGATGGCGGCCACGGTCCACACGTCCGACGCACTGACCGCGAGCACCTGGCCGAACAGGAACGAGGACAGGTCCGTCGTCCAGCTGTCGCGCGTGGAGACCAGGACGATGCCCAGGCCGAAGGCGAAGGCGAAGAAGACGCCGATGACGGTGTCCTCCTTGAGCCGCCGGTTCTGTGAGACGAAGGCGATGAGCACGGCGGTGGTGATGCCGGCCGTGGCGCCGCCGAGGAGGAGGTTGCCTTCGAAGGCGTACGCGAGCGCCACCCCCGGGAACGCCGAGTGGGCGACCGCGTCGCCGATGAACGCCATGCCGCGCAGCACGACGTACACGCCCACCACGCCGCACACCAGGCCGATGACGGCGGCGACGGCGAACGCCCGCTGCATGAAGGGCAGTTGCCAGGGGTCGGTGAGGAAGTTCAGGAGCTCGCTCATGAGGTGGTCACCGCCGCGCCGATCACCCGGTCGAGGCCGAAGGCACGCAGCATCTGGGCGGGATCGGCGAGGAGTTCGGGGCCGCCCTCGGCGACAACCGTGCGGTTGATCAGCACCACCCGGCCGCAGGTGCGGGCGGCGGCCGCCAGGTCGTGGGTGGTCATCAGCAGGGCCCTGCCTTCCGCGGCCAGCCGGCCGAACAGCTCGTTCAGCAACTCCTGGGTGGGCACGTCGACTCCGGTGAACGGCTCGTCGAGGAGCAGCACGCGCGGCCCCGCGGCCAGCGCGCGGGCCACAAGGACCCGCTGCCGCTGACCGCCGGAGAGCTCGCCGACGGGTCGCCGGCGCAGGTCGGTGAGCCCGGTCAGTTCCAGCGCCTCGTCCACGGCCGCCCGGTCCGCGGCGCCCGGCCGGCGCAGCCAGCCGATCTGGCGGGTACGGCCGGTGAGGACCGCGCCCGCGATGTCGATGGGGAAGTCCCAGGCGAACTCGTGGCGTTGGGGTACGTATCCGATGCGCTGCCCGGCCCGCCGCCCCTTGCGTCCTTCGACGGACACCTCGCCCGCGGCCATGGGCACGAGGCCGAGGACGGCGCGCAGCAAGGTCGTCTTGCCGGCGCCGTTCGGGCCGATGAGGCCGACCAACTCGCCCGCAGCGACGGACAGATCGGCCTGTTCCAGGGCGGTCCGCCCGCCGAGGACGACGGTCGCGCCGGTGACCCGCAGCAGCGGGTCGGCGCCGTCGGTGAGGCTGTCAGCCACGCGCGGTCCTCCGGCGCCGGGCGGCCAGGAAGGACCCGGCGCCCACGGCGGTGAGCGCGGCGGCCGCCGAGCCCAGCAGGACCGCCTGCCCGGCGCCGGTGGAGGCCATCGAACCGTCGGAACCACCCGTCGAACCGCCCGTGGAGCCGGAACCGGAGTTGGACCCGGAGCCGGACGCGGGATCGGCCGTGCCGCCCGTGCCCTTCGAGTCGGGGGTCCCAGGTGTTCCGGACGGTCCCTTGCCCGAACCGTCGCCCGGTGTCACCGTGCCGGGGTCGGTGTCGCCGACGACGAACGTCACCGTCTCGGTGTCGGAGACCTTCGTGCCGTTCGCCAGCGTTCCGCTCATCCTGAAGGTCAGCCGGTAAGTCCCTTCCTTGGTGAACGCCCACCCGCCGTGCGCGTGCGTGTTCTGCGCGACGTCGAAGGAATCCGGCACCCCGTCCTTGCTGTTGAACAGGACGTTCGCGCCCGACATCGCGTCGTACGTGTAGAGCGCGTAGGTCCCCGGTCCGTCGACCTTGGTGAGGGAGAACTCCACGCCTCCGCTGCTCGCCCCGGCCTTGATGTTGTCCGTCGACCAGCCGGGCCACAGCAGGCCTTCCTGCTGCACCTGGTCGAGCAGCCAGACCGGGTCGCCGCCCTTGCCGAGGAACGCGAAGTCGTCGCTGTCCGGCAGGGTGTTCCTGGCCGCGGGCTTGACGTGCATGACCACGGAGGAGGGCTCACGCCAGGTGGTCTTTCCCGAGACCGTGCCGTCCTTGATGTGGATCTGCAGTTTGTTGTCGACGATGCGGGCGGCGAAGTCGACGTGGCCTTCGTCGAGGACCTTCCGCTCGGACACGGCGGCGGTGTCGTCCGCGGCGGCGGCCTCCCGTGCGCGCGTCCGGGGTTGCGCCTGTGCCTGTGCCTGCGGCCGGGTGACGAGCGCTCCGGGGTTCGTGGCGGGCGCACCGTCGGCGGCAGGCGGCTCGGCGGCGTCCGGGCTGCCGGTGGACGGTGCGTCCAGCGGCGGTTCCGCACCGGTGCCGGGTTCCTCGGCGGCCCGAGCGATGGCCTCGTCGCCGACGAGGACCGTGTAGGCCTCCTGGGTGCTCAGCTTCTCGCCGTCGGCCGACTCGGCCTCGACGGCGAGGGTGAGGGTGTACGTGCCGGGGGCGCCGAACGCCCACCGCGTCCCGTCGTCCCCGCGCGCGCCGGCCGGCAGGTCGTAGCCGTCCGGCAGCCCGTCTGCGCTGTCGAAGCGCACGACCGGCTCCCCGTCCGCGCCCACGTCGTAGACGGCCAGCCCGCCCGGGCCCTCGACGCCGGTGAGCGACCAGCGCACGCTGTCCTCGTGCGCGGCGCCCGGGGCCACCCCGGTCGTGTCCCACGGGATGTCCGTCAACTCCCAGACCTCCGCGCCCGGTTCGCCGAGGAAGCGGTACGCCTCCTCCTCCGGTACGGCGGTCCTGTGCGTGTCGTCGATCTCGACGGCGTCCTCCGGTGCCCCGAGCGCGATGCCCCGCTCGTCCAGGGCGATCCGGCCGACGGCGGCGGCCGCGGTCTCGCGCGGTTCCGGCGCCGCCGCCACGGCCATGGCCCCCGCCGCGGCGAGCGCCACGGCGGCGGCGATCTTCTTTCTTCGTACGGCTTTTCTTCGTACGGCTGTTGTGTCCCTCATCGGGTTCAACTCCCCTCCCCGCCCAGACAGCGGGCCAGTTCCTTCGCGTTGTGGCGCATCATCGCCACGTAGTCGTCGACCTTGTCGTCGAAGGAGTCGCCGTAGATCGTGCAGATCCTGACGCCCTCGTCCTCGGCGACCCGGCGCAGCACGTCCGCGCGCGCCGCGAGATTCGGTTCCAGGAAGACCGCGGGCACCTTCTTCTCCCGGACGGTGGTGCCGAGTTGCTCCACCTCGGCCGCGCTCGGCTCCTGGTTGGGCACGGGGACGACGAAGCCCGCGACCTCCATGCCGTAGGCCTTGGCCAGGTAGCCGAAGGCGTCGTGCGTGGTGATGAGCTTGCGGTTCGCGTCCGGGATGGTGGCGAGCCGCGCCGCGACCTCCTCGTCGAGAGCGCCGAGGCGCTTCAGGTACGCCTCCGCGCCCCGCTCGTAGGCCTTGCGGCCGTCCGGGTCGGCCTTGATCAGCTCGGTCTCGACCCGGCGTACGTACGCCTCCGCGTTGGCGACGTCCTCCCAGGCGTGCGGGTCCATCTCGCCGTGCACGTGCTTGCCGATGACGGCCTGCGGCAGCACCCAGACGTCGGCGCCGGGTGCGCCGAGGAAGCGGTATGCCTTCTCCTTCGGCACGGCCTCCTTCGCCTTGTCCGGTACCGACATGACGACCTCGTCGGCCGCGTGGTGCACGCGGCCGCCGGTCTTCGCGTCATCGGCCCGTACGGACACCTCGTGCTTCTCGGCGTTGAGCGCGACGTCGGCGTGCCCGGTGCCGAGCAGCTTCTTCCCCTTCGCCCCCTGGTCGCCCATACCGCCGACGGCGAAGGTGATGGTCCCGCTGCCGGCCTCCGCCCGCGTCCCGTCCAGCGACTCGGTCTCGCCCTTGACGGTCAGCTCGTACGTACCGGGTTCGGTGAACACCCAGTTGACGTGGGTGTGCGCCTCGGGCGGCAGCGTGAAGGAGTCCTTCGCGTCGAGACCGTCCGAGGAGTCGAGGTAGCTCTGCGGTGTGCCGAGGGTGTCCGTGAGATAGACGTGCAGATCGCCGGGCCCCGTCAACTTCGTGGCGGTGGTCCGCACTTGGGATCCGTCGCCGACCACCTTGCCCTCGACCGCCCACCCCAGCCAGAGCACATCGAGCCCGAGGTCCTCCTCCAGCTTGATGACCGTGCCGCCGTACTGCTCCAGCTTCTCGCTGATGGCGATCTTCGGTGTGTCCTTGCGGGAGTTGCTGTGGACCATCTTCATGATCCCGGGCTCTTCGAGCAGCAGCCCGTTGCTGAAGACGATGTCGGCCCGGGCGACCTTGGCCGCGTCGCCGGGACTCGGCTCGTACGAGTGCGGGTCACCGTGGTGCGGCACGATCGAGGTGACCTCGACCCGGTCGCCGCCGACCTGGCGGACCAGGTCGGCGATGATTCCGGTCGTCGTGGACACCGCCAGTTTGTCGCCGCTTTCGCCTGCTCCCACGCCGCTGCATCCGGCGAGTAACGTGGCGGCCGCGAGCAGGGCGGCTGTGGTGCGTCTCGGGGCCCGCATGGGGGCTCCTCCTTCTTCAGGCTTCAAAATTCAGAGACCGGTGACAGACGGCGGGCCGTCAGACCGCGCGTCGGCGTCGGCGTACGGCGAGGAAGGCACCCGCGCCGGCGGTCACCGCGGCCACCGCCGCGCCGAGCGGCAACAGCACCCCGGCGCCGGTGGCGGCGAGCCCCCCGCCACCGCTCACGCCGCCGGCCGAGCCGCCGGCCGAACCGGCATCGCCGCCGGAGCCCGCCGCCGTACCCCCGCCGGCGTCGCCCGCCGAGGATGACGGCGACACGTCGGCCGAAGGCGCGGCAGATGCCGAAGGCGAACCGGTGGGCGTGACGCCGTCCGTGGGTGAGGGCGAGAGCGGGGGAGTGGGCGAGGGGGCGGCGGTCGGTGTGGCCGTCGGCTCGCTGCCCGTGCCCGGGGTCACGGTGGAGGGATCCACGTCGTCCCCGACCACCCAGGCGATGGTCTCCGTGTCGCTGACCTTCGTGCCGTCGGCGAGCGTCGCGCTGACCGTGAAGGTGGTGCGGTAGACGCCCTCGGCGCTGAACACCCAGTCGAAGTGGCTGTGCGTGCCCGCACCGAGGGTATGGGCGTCGGGCAGTCCGTCACCGCTGTTGAGCGAGACGGCCGGGACGCCCATCGCGTCGTTGTGGAACATCGCGACGTTCCCGGGGCCCTGCACGGAGTCCAGCCGGAAGGAGACGCGGCCTTCGAGGTCGGCCCTGGCGTACTCCGTGGTGTTCCAGCCCGGCCACACGATGCCGGCGTTCTGCTGCAGCGGCAGCCACCACACCGCGTCGCCCGGGGTGCCGAGGAACGCGTACCCCTCCGGGATCTTCCGCTTGGCGGCGGGCCGTACGTGCATGACGACCTCGCCCGGCTCGTACCACTCGTGGTTGAGCTCGGTGCCCTCCTTGAGCCGGAACTCCAGGTCGCCGTCTGCCGGACGGGCCGCCATGTCGACGTGGCCCTCGGCGATGACGTGCGCCGTGGGGGCGGTGGGCGGTGGGCTCGTGGTCGGCGAGCCGGTCGGCGAATCCGTCGGAGACGCCGTCGGCGTGGAGCCGTCACCGGGCAGCACACCGGTCGGATCGACGTCGTCGCCGACGACCACGGCGAGGGTCTCGGTGTCCGAGGAGCCGCCGCTCGTCACGGTGAACGTGAGCCGGTAGACGCCCTCCTGGGTGAACTGCCAGACCGGCAGCAGCCGTTGGGCCGTGCCGGACAGTGTGAACGTCCGCTGGACGGACTCCGCGCTGCCCAGGTGCGTGACCGCCGGGGCGTCCTCGTTGTCCATGGCGCGGGTGTACGTGGCCATGCCGAAGTCGCCGGGGCCCTCGTATCCGGACAGCGTGACCTCGGTGTCGCCGCCCGCTTCGGAGCCGTTCCAGCCGGGCTCGGGGGCGAAGATGTTCTCGGTCTCCCAGCCGTTGAGCTGCCAGGTGTCCAGGTTGGTCGTACCGAGCGCGGTGGCCACCGGGTCCGGCGTGTACTGCAGGGAGGACTGCACCGCGTGCAGCACCACAGCGGAGGGTTCCCGGGTGACCGCCGTGGTACCGCTGCGGTCGTCGATCCGCAGCTCCAGCTTTCCGTCGACGGTCCGGGGCGTGAAGTCGAGCGCGCCCTCGTGGAGGACGACGGCACCGCCGGCGGCGCGGGAAGGCCCGCTGCCGCCGGCGACCAGCCCTGCCGCGCCCACGAGCATCGCGGTCGCCGCGGTCAGCGCCGCGGCGGCGAAGGCGCGTCTGCCGCGCGTCAGGGCCCGCATCACGAGGTGACGACGACGGCGAAGGTCTCGGTGGCCGACTCGGTCACACCGCCGACCGTGCCCTGGACCCGGAAGGTGAGCTGGTAGGTGCCGGGCTCCTCGAAGGCCCAGTTGGCGTGGTTGTGGGTGGCGACGGCGAAGGATCTGGACTTGAAGCTCGTGGTGGCGGTGTTGCTGTCGAACCAGCGGCTGCCGCTACCCGCGTAGATGCTGAAGTCCTCGGTGGCGGCGCCGTCGCGGGTGGCGCTGACCAGCCGGTAGGTGACGTTGTTGTTGGCGAAGACCCCCGTGGTGAGGTGCTCGGTGGAGATGCCCGGGAACAGGACCCCGGCCAGGTCGGCCTCGGCCTCGGTGTCCGGCAGCAGCCAGACCTGGCTGCCTGTACCGAGGAAGCCGAAGCCGGGGTTGGCGACCTTCGCCGCCGCCGGTACCGACAGGGTGACGTCGGCGGGCTCGTACTCGGTGTCGGTCTCCTCGTCGTGGACGTGCAGGTGCAGGTCGGCGCCGTCCCACTCGGCGTCGAGGACGTCCACGTGGCCGCTGCTCAGCGTGGTGGCGGCGAATGCCGAGGTGTTGAGACCGGCCGTGGCGAGAGCGGCGGCGGCGATGCCGGTGACGGTCAGCAGGCGCTTGCGGGTACGCAAGATAGAACCCCCCTGGGTCATGTTCATGTCCACTCGGACACGATCAATACGATAATCATTTTCATAAAGGGTTGGCAATGGTATTGCCGTGGCAGTTGAGGTTGAGTGCCGGTTGTCGGGGGCATGTGCGCAACCTGGCGAACTTGTGCGGGCTCCTGTCCGGTCGGGGCCGGGCACGAGATATCTTGATGTCGAGCAATGTTGCAGACGTGGAGCGGAGCACCCGGTGACTGACTCGACCATCATCTACACGCACACTGACGAGGCCCCGGCCCTGGCGACCTATTCGTTCTTGCCGGTGGTCCAGGCGTACGCGTCGCAGGCCGGTGTCACTGTGGAGACCCGTGACATCTCGCTGGCCGGGCGGATCATCGCCCTCTTCCCCGAGTTCCTGGACGAGGGGCAGCGCATTCCCGACGCCCTCGCCGAGCTCGGTGACCTGGCCAAGACGCCCGAGGCCAACATCATCAAGCTGCCGAACGTCTCGGCCTCGATCCCGCAGCTGAAGGCCGCGGTCGTCGAGCTGCAGGCGCAGGGCTACGCGCTTCCGGACTACCCGGACGACCCGAAGACCGACGAGGAGCGCGACATCCGCGCCCGCTACGACAAGGTCAAGGGCAGCGCCGTGAACCCGGTGCTGCGCGAGGGCAACTCCGACCGCCGCGCCCCCGCGTCGGTCAAGAACTACGCCAAGAACCACCCGCACCGCATGGGCGCCTGGACGCCCGAGTCGAAGACGAACGTCGCCACCATGGGCGTCGACGACTTCCGCTCCACCGAGAAGTCCGCGGTGATCCCGGAGGCCGGCTCCCTGCGCATCGAGCTGGCGGGCGACGACGGTTCCACCACCGTCCTGCGTGAGTCCGTACCCGTCCTCGCGGGCGAGGTCGTCGACGCATCCGTCATGCACGTCGCGGCGCTGCGGGAGTTCCTCACCGCGCAGATCGCCCGCGCCAAGTCCGAGGGTGTGCTGTTCTCCGTGCACCTCAAGGCCACGATGATGAAGGTCTCCGACCCGATCATCTTCGGTCACGTGGTGCGCGCCTTCTTCCCGAAGACGTTCGCGAAGTACGGCGAGAAGCTCGCCGCCGCCGGCCTGACCCCGAACGACGGTCTGGGCGGCATCTACAAGGGCCTGGAGTCGCTGCCCGAGGGCGCCGAGATCAAGGCGTCCTTCGACGCCGAGCTCGCCGAGGGCCCGGAGCTCGCCATGGTCGACTCCGACAAGGGCATCTCCAACCTGCACGTCCCGTCCGACGTCATCGTCGACGCCTCCATGCCGGCCATGATCCGCACCTCCGGCCACATGTGGGGCCCGGACGGCGGGGAGGCCGACACCCTCGCGGTCCTCCCGGACAGCAGCTACTCCGGCGTCTACCAGGTCGTGCTCGACGACTGCCGTGCGAACGGCGCCTTCGACCCGTCGACGATGGGCTCGGTCCCGAACGTCGGTCTGATGGCGCAGAAGGCCGAGGAGTACGGCAGCCACGACAAGACCTTCGAGATCCCGGCCACCGGCACGGTCCGCCTGGTGGACCAGGCCGGCAACGTCGTCCTGCAGCAGACCGTCTCCGCCGGCGACATCTTCCGCGCCTGCCAGACCAAGGACGACCCGATCCGGGACTGGGTCAAGCTGGCCGTCACCCGCGCTCGCGCGACCGGCACCCCGGCGGTGTTCTGGCTGGACGAGACCCGCGCCCACGACGCCGTGCTCATCGAGAAGGCCAAGCAGTACCTGCAGGAGCACGACACCGAGGGCCTGGACATCCGTATCCTGTCCCCGGTCGAGGCGACCAAGCTCTCCGTCGAGCGCATCCGCCGCGGCGAGGACACCATCTCCGTCACCGGCAACGTGCTGCGCGACTACCTCACCGACCTGTTCCCGATCCTGGAGCTGGGCACCAGCGCCAAGATGCTCTCGGTCGTGCCGCTCATGAACGGCGGCGGCCTCTTCGAGACGGGCGCCGGCGGCTCCGCGCCGAAGCACGTGCAGCAGCTGGTCAAGGAGAACTACCTGCGCTGGGACAGCCTGGGCGAGTTCCTCGCGCTGGCGTCCAGCTTCGAGCACCTCGCGCAGACCACGGACAACGCGCGCGCCCAGGTCCTCGCCGACACCCTCGACCGCGCGACCGCCACGTTCCTGGAGAACGACAAGTCGCCGAGCCGTCGCGTCGGCGGCATCGACAACCGCGGCAGCCACTTCTTCCTCGCCCTGTACTGGGCGCAGGAGCTGGCGCGGCAGACCGACGACGCGGACCTCGCCAAGGTGTTCGGACCGCTCGCCGAGACGCTCTCCGCCCAGGAGCAGACGATCATCGACGAGCTGATCGCGGTCCAGGGCGCCCCGGCCGACATCGGCGGCTACTACCAGCCGGACGCGGCCAAGGCCTCGGCCGTGATGCGCCCGTCGGCGACCCTCAACCAGGCGATCGGTACGCTCGCCTGACGCCAACAGTGCGTGTTTCCGCCCCGGTTGACATCCTGTCGGCCGGGGCGGACCCATTGCCTGGTGGATCGGACGGGTCGGACCCGCCACGACGTACAATACCGGGTGGGGTATATATCAAGGGAGCGCTCCGTATGGAACTGCAGTTGGCGGCCGATGAGCTGAAGTCCGTGATCAACCGGCTGAAGCGGGCCCAGGGGCAGATCGCGGGCGTGATCAACATGATCGAGCAGGGGCGCTCCTGCGACGAGGTGGTGACCCAACTCGCGGCGGCCTCACGGGCGTTGGACCGGGCCGGGTTCGCGATCATCGCGACTGGCCTTGAGCACTGCATGAGCGATGAGAACGGTGAGCCGGAGCTGGACCGCGACCAGATGCGGGCCCGCCTGGAGAAGCTCTTCCTCTCCCTCGCCTGACCGCGCTCCACCCTCTCCACCCTCTGCACCAGACCGCTCCAGGGCATCTTCAGACCGGCGGGCCATCGGCCCGTCGGTCTTCTTCGTCTTGGAAAAATACCCCCGGGGGTATTATCGTCTCTCGCGAGCATTACCCCCAGGGGTATCTGTAGCGAGGAGTGCACCGTGACCACCACGACATCCGCCCAGGCGCCGAAGCAGACGCCGGACGCGCCACCGCCGGGCCGCACCGGACCGCTGGGCCGGCTCGGTGCCTGGACCGCCGGGCACTTCAAGCAGGTACTGATCGGCTGGCTGCTGGTGGTGGGCGTGCTCGGCGCCTTCGCTCCTCAGGTCACCTCGGTACTGTCCGGCGCCGGCTGGCAGAGCAACGGCTCGGAGTCGGTGCGGGTGCGCGAGCTGGCGCAGGACCACTTCGGCGGAAACGCCTCGTCGGCGATCCAGGTGATCGTCAGCTCGAAGGGCCGGGACGTCACCGACGCGTCCGTACGGAAGGTGATCGCCGAGGTCACCCGGGAGCTGACGGCCGACGACCGGATCGGCGAGGTCGTGCCCCCGCAGCCGGGTGTCGGCGTCAGCCGGGACGGCCGGACCGCCGTCGTGCTGGGCGGCGCCGACGCCGATCCCGACGACATGGTGCGCGCCGCCGAGGACCTCAAGGAACCCCTGCGGGAGCTGTCCACCGACGACGTCACCGTGCGCGCCACCGGCGCCTCGGTCATGTGGAGCGACTTCAACACCGCCAACCTGGAGGCGATGATCCAGGCCGAGATCCTGTCCTGGCCGGTCATTATGATCGTGCTGGTCCTCGCGTTCGGCTCCCTCGTGGCGGCGGGCCTGCCGCTGATCCTCACGATGGCGGGCCTGGCCGCGTCGATCGGCTCACTCGTACTGCTCAGTCATCTCACGCCCATCTCCATCTGGGCGATGGACTTCGCCCTGATGTTCGCGCTCGCGCTCGGCATCGACTACGCGCTCTTCCTGGTCATCCGCTTCCGCGCGGCCCTCGCGGCCACCGGTGACCGGCGGCGGGCGGTGGTCGAGACGATGGACACGGCCGGCAAGGCGGTCCTCCTGTCGGGGCTGACCGTGCTCGTCAGCCTCTCCGCGGTGATGCTGGTGCCCGCGCCCGCCGTCCGCACCATGGCGGTCGGCATCATGCTCTCGGTCGTCTTCGTGCTGGCCGCGACGCTCACCCTGCTGCCGGCGGTCCTCGGCAAACTCGGGCCGCGCGTCAACAGGTTCGCCCTGCCCCGGACCCGTACCGACCAGGCCGCCTCGCCCCGCTTCGGTGCCTGGGGCGAGCGGCTGTGGCGGCAGCCGGTGCGTTTCGGCGCGCTCGCCCTCGTCGCGCTGATCGCGCTGGCCGTGCCCGTCCTCGGGCTGAAGACCGCGATGCCGTCCATCAAGGTCGTACCGGAGGGGGACAGTTCACGCCAGGGGTACGAGCTCGTGCAGGCGTCCCTCGGGCCGGGCGCCCCCGGCATGCTCCAGGTCGTCGTGCCGTCCGCCGAAGCCGAGGCCACCGCACGGTCGTTGAAGGCCACCGACGGCATCGCCGCCGTCACCCCGGCCCAGCCCGCCGTCGACGGCTCGGGCCTGACCATGATCCAGGCCATGCCGTCCGTCGACCCGTCCGATGCCCAACTGGCCGGGACCGTCGCCGAGTTGCGCGCGGAGCTTCCGTCCGGTGCCCTGGTCGGCGGCGCGGCCGTGGAGAACCTGGACCTCAAGCAGGCCCTGGACGACAAGGCGCCGCTGGTCATCGGAGTCATCCTGGCCCTCGGCTTCGTCCTCCTCCTGGTAGCCCTCCAGGCGCCGCTGATCTCCGCCCTCGCGGTCCTGACGAACCTCCTCGCCACCGCCGCCGCCTTCGGGGTCGCCAAGCTGATCTTCCAGGACGGACACCTCTCCGGCCTGCTCGGCTTCGAACCGCAGGGCTTCCTCGACGGTTGGGGTCCCGTCTTCTTCTTCGCGATGATCTTCGCCATCGCGATGGACTACACCGTCTTCCTGCTCTCCTCCGCCAAGGAGCACTACGAGCGCACCGGTGATCCCAGGCAGGCGGTGATCGGCGCGCTCGCCCACTCCGGGCGCGTCATCTTCGCCGCCGCCGCGGTGATGGTCGCGGTGTTCTTCACCTTCGCGCTCGCCGACCCGCTGCCGCCCAAGGAGATGGGCATCGTGCTCGGCGTGGCCGTCCTGCTGGACGCGTTCCTGATCCGGCTCGTCCTGCTGCCCGTCCTGCTCCGCCTCACCGGGCGCGCCGCCTGGTGGGCGCCGAAGTGGCTGCTGCGGGTACTGCCCGAGGTGCGGTTCTCCCACGACTGATGGGGTGCGGTCCTCCCGCGAAGGGCGAGCCGTCCGCCCTCAGAGGCGCCCCGCCCCCGTGTAGAGGTCCAGCTCTCCTTCGAGCTCGATGGCGAGGACGGTCGCCTGCTCGTCGAGGTCGGCCGCCGCGGGTGCGTCGATCCAGGTCACGCCGGGGACCGTGTCCAGGCCGCCGGTCACGTGGTGACCCAGCTCGGTGCCGGTACCCAGGACCGTGGCCCGCCGGATCGGGTTGCGCAGGCCGCGGATCGAGACGGCGTCGCGCGGCGCGTCGAAGCACGTCAGGTAGAGCGTGCGCCGGTCGGCCGACAGGGTGCTCGGGCCGTAATGGTGCCCGGCGGGCAGCCCGGCGACCGTGCCGTACACGGCATCGGAGTGCCGGGCGATCCACGCCCCGAGGCCCTCCAGGCGTTCGATCTGCTCCTCGGGGATCGTGCCGTCCTCCCGAGGGCCGGCGCCGAGCAGTAGATTGCCGCCCATGCCGATCGTCTCGGTGAAGTACCGCACCAACTGGCGCACCGACTTGAAGTCGCGGTCCTGCGGCCGGTAGCTCCACGAGTCGTTGATCGTCAGGCACAGCTCCCACGGGCCGTCCGGTGCCTGCAACGGGGCGCCCTGCTCCGGAGTGGCGTAGTCGCCGTAACTGAGCATGCGGCCGTTGAGGATGGTGTCCGGGTTGCCCGCGAGGATCAGCTCGGCGAGCTCGCGCATCCGCCACTGCTCCTCGGTGCGCTCCCACTCGCCGTCGAACCAGAGGATGTCGGGGCGGAAGCGCTCGACCAGTTCGCCGACCTGGCCGTCCCGGTACGCGAGGTAACGCGCCCAGGCCGCCGGGTCCTCCTTGCCCGCGTCGGCGTGCGAGTAGTGGTTGGGCGGTACGAGATGCGGCCCGGGGTGCCGCTCGCTCGCGTAGTCCGGGTGGTTCCAGTCGGAGTGCGAGTAGTAGAGGCCGACCTTGAGGTCCCGTGCGCGCAGCGCGTCGACGAACCCGGTCACGAGGTCGCGGCCGGCCGGCGTGTCCCGGACCACGTCGAGATTGCGGTGGTCGGTGTCCCAGAGGGCGACGCCGTCGTGGTGCCGGGCGGTGAGCACCGCGTACCGCGCGCCGACGCGGGCGAACAGCTCGGCCCAGGCCTCGGGGTCGTAGCGCGACGCGGTGAAGCCGTCGAGCTGTTTCATGTACTCCTCGTGCGTCATCTCGCCCGTGTAGAACGACCAGGACTCGGCGGCGCCGCCCACGGCGTAGACGCCGTAGTGGATGAAGACGCCCAGCTTGGCGTCGGGAAACCAGGGTTGCATCGGCATGCTGCCACGCTAGGCGCGCTGCCCGGCCGACGCGTGGGCACCGGTCACCACTACTGGTCCGTTTTCACCATGTGCCGTGTGCGCCGGCGACCCCCCGGGCGCGGCCGGCCGGCCCTCGGAACCGTCCCGACTTGGCGCTATCCGATGGGTACAACGAGTCCGTCGCCGTGTTCAATCGCGGGTACCGCTGTGCGTACGGACGGCCGCACGTCAGGAGGCACCGTGATCGCCGCTCCCGAACCCGCCCTGACCGAACGCGAACTGATCGAGCGGGCCGTGGCCCTGCGGCCCGCGCTCCTCGAACGCCAACCGGAGACCGAGCGGCTGACGCGCTACCCGGAAGCCACGCACGAAGACTTCCTGCGGGCCGGCTTCTACCGGACCCTCCAGCCGCGCCGCTACGGCGGATACGAGTTCGGGCTGCCGACCTTCTACCGCGTGGTCACCGAGATCGCCCGCGGCTGCCCCTCCACGGGCTGGGCGCTGTCGCTGACCGCCGCCCACGTCCTCCAGGTCGCCGCGCAGTTCGAGGAGAAGGCGCAGAACGACATCTTCGGAGACGACGGCGACTTCCGTGCCGCGTCCACCGTCGCGCCGGTCGGCGTGGCCCGGCCGGACGGCGCCGGGCATGTCGTCCTCGACGGCACCTGGCCGTACTCCTCCGGCTCCCCGTACTCCACGCACTACGTGGGCCAGACCCTGCGCGCCCCCGAGAAGCCGGGCGACCCGCCAGGCCCCTCGGTGCTCTTCGTCGCGCCGCGGGCCGTGTGGACCCTGCTCGACGACTGGCACGGCGTCCTCGGCCTGCGCGGCAGCGGCTCCAACAGCATCCGGATGGAACAGGCCCGTATCCCCGAGCACTTCACCCGTGAGGTGAGCCTCCTCGACCTGCCGGTGCGGGGCGGCACACCCGGCTCGAAGCTGCACGGCAACGCCCTGTACGCGGGCCGCGCGCCCAGCTTCTTCCAGGGGGAGCTGGCGGCCATCATGACCGGCACCGCGCTCGCGGCCGCCGACGAGTACGCCCGGATCCTCGCCCACCGGCCGCTGATTCTGGAGCCCGACCGTACCCGGGCCGAACTCCACGACTACCAGCGCCACCTGGGCGAGGCGCTCGGCGCGATCCACACCGCGCAGGCGGCCCTCCAGTACAACGCCGAGGACTACATGGAGACCTGCCGCCGCAACGTCTCCGGCGAGGCGCCCTTCACCATCGCCGACGACAACCGCCTCGCGCTCGTCTTCGCCACGGCCTGCCGGATGGCCTGGGACGCCCTGCAGAGCATCATCTTCCGTACAGCGGGCTCCCGCCACGCCCGCGACGGCGAGCGGATGCAGCGCTACTTCCGGGACGCCGCCACCTGCTGGTCGCACATCGGGCCGACCATGACCGAGCCGCTCGCCCGGCGCGTCGGCTGCGACACGCTCGGGCTGCCCTCGCACGACATCCCGCTCATCCCTTGAGTGGAACTGCTCATTCCGTGAGCGTTCCGTGATGCGTGGGGTGTGCATGGCGAAGGCCTCGACGGGTACGCGAGCAACCGCGCCCGGGTCGGAACCGGTCCCGGGCGGCCTGATTTCGCCACTACGTCGGGATGTGCCATGGAAATACCCTCGAACGACAACGCCGCGGCGGAGGCCGAGCGGGCGCTGAGCACGCTGGCCGTGAACACCGACGACGTCGAGGCGCTGGACACACTGGCCGGCGCCGAGGTGCTGGTCCCGGTGCCCGACGACGCCGACGACGAGACGGCCGGCGATCCCAGTGCCGTGGCGCTGCCCGTCCTCGAACGGCCGGGTGAGGAGCCGCTGGTGCCGGTGTTCACCTCGGAGCTGCGGATGGCCGAACTGCTGCCGTCCGTTTCGCGCTACCGCCTGGTGCCGCTGGGCGCCCTCGCCTCCCAGTGGCCCAGCAGCGATCTGTCGCTGACCATCGACGCCAACTCGCCGCACGGTCTGACGCTCGACTCCCAGGGCGTACGCACCTTGTTGGCGCGGCCGCACGGCTGAGACCGTTGCCCGGCGGGGGAGGCGGTGAGCCCGGGCCCGGCCGTGACTGCGGAGGGGAGCAGCCGGGCTCCGGGGAGCGGGCGCCCGACGGACGTGGCGCCCGCCCCCGCCCGCCCCCTCCGTACGTCCTTCCTTGTCACGGGCTCTTTCCTTGTCACAGGCTCTTTCCGGGATTCAGGATTCCCCGTGGGTCGAACGCCTCCTTCAGCCTCCGCTGCAACGCGTGCGACGCGGGCCCCAGTTCGTCCGCGACCCACTGCCGCTTCAGCACACCCACCCCGTGCTCGCCCGTCAGCGTGCCGCCCAGGCGCAGCGCCAGGGCGAAGATCTCACCGGCCGCCTCCCAGGCCGCGTCCGGGAGCCGGTCCAGCGCCGGGTCCACGACGATGATGGGGTGGAGGTTGCCGTCGGCCGCGTGCGCGATGGTGAAGACGGGAACCCCATGGCGCTCGGAGATGGCGCGGATCTCGCGGGCCGCCTCGGCCAGCCGTGAGCGGGGCACGGCGATGTCCTCGATCAGGGGACGGCCCAGCCGTTCGAGCGCGGGCAGGGCCAGCCGGCGGGCGGCCAGCAGCGACTCGGCCTCGGCGGGATCGTCGGTCGACTCGACCGTCGTCGCCAGCGGCGCGAGCAGCCGGGCGACCGCCGCCGCCTCGGCGACCGCACCCGCGCCGTCGCACTGCACGACCAGCAGGGCCGCGCCGCGCTCGCGCAGTGCGGGGTCGATGGCGTGCAGCACCGGCCCGTCGACCAGCTCCGCCAGGGCGGGTTCCACGCCGGCCCGGGCGATCGCGTACGAGGCCTCGGCGGCCGCCTCGAAGGACGGGAAGTACGCGGCGAGCGTGGCCGTCGCCACCGGGACCGGCCGCAGTCGCAGCGTCGCCGAGGTGATCACGGCGAGGGTGCCCTCGGAGCCGGTGAGCAGCGCGGTGAGGTCGTAGCCCGTGACCCCCTTCACCGTACGGCGGCCGGTCCTGAGCACCGTGCCGTCCGCGAGCACCGCCTCAAGACCGAGCACGCTGTCCCGCGTCACGCCGTACTTGGCACAGCGCAGGCCGCCCGCGTTGGTCGCGATGTTCCCGCCGATCGTGGACAGGGCGGCGCTCGCCGGGTCGGGTGCGTAGCGCAGACCGTGCGCGCCGGCCGCGCGGTCCAACTCGGCGGTGATCACGCCCGGTTCGACGACCGCGAGCTGGTCGTCCACCGACAGTTCGAGGATGCGGTTCATCCCCGACAGGTCGACGACGAGAGCCCCCTCGCCCGCCGTCGCGCCGCCCGACAGACCGGTGCCCGCGCCGCGCGGCACGACAGGAACGCCCAGGGCATGGGCGTGCCGGAGGGTGACGGTCACGTCCTCGGTCCGCCGGGCGTGCACGACCGCCAGAGGAGTGCCGTCGGACCGGGCTCCGGAACGGTCGGTGGCGTGCGCGGCCACCGTGCGCGGATCGGTGGCCAGCCGGTCGGGGGCGAGGTCACGGGCGAGCAGTCCCAGCAGCTCGGCGGCCTTGGCCGTCGTCGCCGGGGCTGTCACGGAGGTGGTCACGGGTGCGGTCACAGGTCGAGTGCCTTCGTTCCGATGGCGAGCAGGGAGATGTCCTCCTGGGGCGCGTGCACGGGCGCGCACTGGATGTCGCGGAAGTGCCGCTCCAGAGGATTGCCGCGGGCCAGGCCCGGATTGCCGAGCAGCCGCACGGCCAGCTCCACGGCCCGTACGGCATGCCGGTCGGCCAGGACGCGTGCGCCCAGAGCCTGTTCCGGGGTGTACGGGGTGTACGGCGAGCCGGTCTGGGAGGAGTCGTCGGCGTCGAGCCGGGCGGCGCCGCCGAAGACCAGCTGCTCGGCTCCGGTGAGGAGCACCTCGATCTCCCCGGCCGTCCGCCGGAAGCGTTCCGTACGGGCCACCGGATGCCCGAGATTGGCGGGCACGCGCTCGTGCGCGAAGGTGTGGAAGAACCCCTGCGCCGCGCGTGCGACACCCAAGTAGAGGGCGGCGAGCGGGAGATGGAGAGCCGCGCCGGCCCGGTTGTCCTGCTCGGACGCCGGTCCGTGCGGGCCGAGCCCGATGACGTATCCGGACGGGATCTCCACCTCCCGGAACACCACGTCATGGCTGCCGCTGGCCCGCAGCCCCAACTGGTCCCAGCGGTCGGCGACCTCGATGCCGGGGGAGTCGCCGGGCACCAGGAACGTGCCCACGCGTGCCTGCGGTTCGTCGGTGGTCGCCCACACCAGGAACCAGTCGAGCCCCTCCGCACCCGTCACGAACCGCTTGTGGCCGCTGACCGACCAGCCGTCCGCGGTGCGCCGGGCGACGGTGGCGGGCAGTCCGCCCCGCGCGGGGGAGCCCAGATCGGGCTCCACGCGCGCGTGGTTGACGAGAACGGGCCGCTCCCGCGATTCCTTGAGCACCCGCGCGTACAACTCTTCGGGCCACAGCGGCTGTACGGCCTCCCGGGCGTGGGTCGCGAGGGTCATCGCCGCGATCAGGGCCACGGACGGGTCACCCCGGCCGAGCGCGTGCAGGATGCGCGCGGTCTCCTCGACGCGGGCACCCCGGCCGCCGTACCGCTCGCCGACGGTCGCGGTGAGCAGCCCCGCCTCGTGCACCGCCCGGAGCGACTCGACGGGAAAGGCGCCCGACCGGTCGTACGAGCCGGCGAGACCGGCGAGGCGTTCGGTCACCGTCACGGTCACGGTCTTGGTCTCGATCTCGGTCATGTCCGAGGTCACAGGGCCTTCTCCAGTTCGGTGTCGAGCTTGCGGCTCCAGAAGGACCGCACGTCCAACTTCTCCTTCAGCACGCCCAGTTCGGTGAAGGCGTCGGCGACCTTCTGCTGAGAGGCGATGGTGTCGTCGCCGACCGCCCTGGCCTCCGTCGGACGCTGCGTCTGCCCGTCACGGAAGTCCTTCTCCGCCTGCGCCAGGGGCTGGTGGGTGGCCTTGGCGACGACCTCGGCGAACTCGTGCTGACGGCCGTCGCGGATGTACGCGTACCCCTTGGTGATCCGGGCGATCAGATCGGCCGCGGCCGCCCGCTGGGCGGGGCTCTTCAGCACGCTGTCGCGGGCCGACCAGAGGAAGTTGCCGGACAGGATGTCCTTGCCCGAGCCGACCGTGACGGCCCCCTGCTGGTGGGCGGTGATGATCGACGTGCCGTAGGAGGCGAAGGCGTCGATGCCGCCGCCGTTCAGGGCCGCGAGGCCGTCGTTGGGGAGGAGGGGCTTGGCGTCGATGTCCGACCACTTCAGCCCGGCCTGCTTCAGCAGTTCGTACAGGAAGTAGTGGGCGGTGGTGTTCTTGACGTAGCCGACCTTCTTGCCCTTCAGGCCCGCGATGCCGGTCACCTTCGAGCCCTTCGGGACGACGACCTCCTGGTTGAGGGTCGAACCGCGCTGTACGGCGACGACCTCGAAGTTGGGCCTGCCGTCGGCGGCCGCGAAGACGGGCGGGATCTCGCTGGAGCTCGCGAGGTCGAGGGCTCCGGCACGAATGGCCTGGAGCTGCTGGTCACCGCCCTGGAACAGGCTCCACTTCACCTTGTACGGGGTGTCGTCGAGGTGGGCGAACCTGAGTACCGCCTCCTCGTTCTTCCAGCCGGTGGCGCCGACGGCCAGGATCACCGAGGAGAGGTCGGAGGCGGACGAGGAACCGGCCTCCGCGTCGCCCCCGCAGGCCGTGGCGAACGGCAGCAGCAGGGCGACGGCGGCGGACGCGAGCAGGGTGCGACGGAACACGGAATCTCCATGAGAGGAATCAATCAGGCAGAGGGCGGACAGCGGGCGGACAGGGGTTCAGGCGGCCTGGGTGGTCGAGGCGCGGTGGGCGAGCTCCTGCCGGACCAGCGGCACGACGTAACGGGCGTAGTCGATGGCGTCGTTGAGCGGGTCGTAGCCGCGGATCGACAGGAGGTCGCAGCCGATGTCCACGTAGTCGAGCAGCGCTTTCGCGACCGTCTCGGGGGAGCCGACCAGCGCCGTCGAGGCGCCCGCCGCGTTGGTGGCGACCGCCGGGGCCGTCCACAGGCAGCGGTCGTGCACCTCGCCCCGCTCGGCGATGTCGAGCAGCCGTTGCGAACCGACGTTGGCCGGACGGCCGTTGGTCCGGTAGTGCCGCAGCGGCTCCGTGCCCGCGCCCGTCACCTGGTCCTTCAGTACGCCGAGGGTGCGGTGGGCCTTCTCCCAGGCCAGCTCGTCGGTGGGCGCGATGATCGGGCGGAACGACACCCAGATCCGCGGATGGGGGCGGCCCGCCGCGTCCGCGACGGCGTTGACCGCGGCGATCTGCTCGGCGGTCTCCTTGAGCGGCTCGCCCCACAGCCCGAAGATGTCGCCCTGCTGACCGCCCACCCGGTACGCGTCCTGCGAGGACCCGCCGACCGACACGGGGACGAGACCGTTCACCGGCTTCACGTCGGAGCGGTAGCCCTCGAACCGGAAGTACTTTCCCTCGTGCGAGACGGGCCCGTCGGAAGTCCAGACCTTCCGCAGGATCTGGATGTACTCGTCCGAACGCTCGTACCGCTCGGCCTTGTTGAGGTAGTCGCCCTCCCTGCGCTGCTCCTCGTCGCTGCCTCCGGAGATGATGTGCAGCGACAGGCGGCCGTCGCTGATCCGGTCCAGCGTGGCGAGGGCGCGGGCGGCGTGCGTGGGGAAGACGACGCCGGGCCGGTGCGCCAGGATCGGACGGATCCGCTCGGTGTTCGTGGCGACGAACTGGGCAAGCTGCAGAGCGTCGGGGGATGCCGAGTGGTAGGCGACCAGGGTGTGGTCGAAGCCGCCGTCGTCCAGGGCCCGGGCATAGCGGCGTACGTAGTCGGGGTCGAAGCCGGTCCGGGCGCTCGCGGCGGGTCCTGACGCTCCGGAGTCGGTGTGGACGGCACTGATGAACTCGACGGGCATATCGAAATCCCTTGCTGTGATGGCTACTTGGGCGTGCTGCGACGGCTACTTGAGGACGGAGGCGTCGGCGGACTTCGCCACGTCGACGTTCGGATCCAGCACGCCGATGCCGTGCATCAGATCGGCCACGCCCTGGACGGTTCCGTTCACCTCGGGCGTGACCGGCAGCACCTTGCTGTACGCGGCCGAGGCGAGGGTCTTGGCGATCGCCGGGTCGGCGCCGTTGCGCTTCACGATCGCGTCGGCGTAGGCGTCCTGGTGGGTGCTGGTCCACTCCAGGGCCGTACCGAGCCGCTTGAGGAAGTCGCCGAGCGCGGCTTTCTTCGCCTGGTCCGCGAGGGCCTTCTCGGAGGCCCCGATGAACCCGTAACCGCTGATCCGACCGTCGGCTCCGTCGACGAGCAGCCTGCCGCCCTGCTGGAGGCCGACCGCCTGGTAGACGCCGAAGGTCGCCCAGACCTCGACCCTGCCGGAGGAGAAGGCGGCCTGCGCGTCGGTCGGCAGCAGGTACTGGACCTTCACGTCGGAGTACTTGAGGCCGTTCTGCCGGAGCACGTTGGCCAGCAGGTACTCGGCGATGCTGCCCTTCGCGGAGGACACCACGACGGTCTTGCCCTTGAGGTCCTTGACGCTCTTCACGTCCGAGTTCTTCCGGACGACGATCCCGGTGTGCCGGCCGTCGTTCTTCAGCGCGGCGACGTTCTTGAACTTCACCCCGCCGCTGAGCGCCTGGAGCGCGGGCAGGTCCGCGGAGTACGTGGTGTCGGCGGCGCCCGCCTGCACGGCCTGGAAGAGCGGGGCCGCGCCCTCGAACTCGGCCCACTTCACCTTGTAGCCGGCCCCCTTGAGGGCATCGGACCCGTCGAAGATCGTCTGCAGGGTCTTGGCCTGGTCGCCGATGGTAAGGGTGACGTCCGAGGAGCCGCCACCGGCCGTGTCCGCGGCGGAATCCCCTCCGCAGCCCGTCACCGTCAGCAGGGCGGTCACGCCGAGGGCGGCGGCGAGCGTACGGAAGATGGCGCGCTTCACGAGGGGTTCCCTTCAGGGGTACGGGTGTTGGGGGCGTCGGAGGTACCGGTGTGGGTGACACCGAGCCAGCCGAGCAGGCGGGCGCGCAGGGTCACGAACTCGGGTGCGGTCAGGTCGCGGGGCCGGGGCAGCTCCACGGTGACCTCGTGGGCGATGCGCCCCTCGTCCATCACCAGGACCCGGTCGGCGAGCAGCAGCGCCTCCTCCACGTCATGCGTGACCAGGAGGATCGCGCAGCCGTGCCGCTCCCACAGCTCGGCGACGAGCTGCTGCACCTTGCCACGGGTCAGCGCGTCCAGTGCCCCGAACGGCTCGTCCAGGAGCAGCAGTTCGGGCTCGCGGACCAGAGCGCGGGCCAGCGATACGCGCTGCGCCTGACCACCGGAGAGCGTCTTCGGCCAGACGGTGGCCCGCTCCGCGATGCCGACCTCGTCCAGGGCACGGTCGGCGAGCGCGCGATCGGGCCGCCCGGGCAACCCGAGGACGACGTTGCGCCACACCTTCAGCCAGGGCAGCAGCCGCGGCGACTGGAAGGCCGCGCTGCGCCGGGCGGGCACGGTCACCTCGCCGCCGATCTCGTCGTCGAGCCCGGCCAGAATGCGCAGCAGGGTCGACTTGCCGCAGCCGCTGTGGCCGAGCAGCGCCACGAACTCGCCCTCGCGGATGTCCAGATCGAGTTCGTGCAGCACGGTGTTGCCGTCGAAGGCGCGGGACAGCCCGCGGATCTCGACACTGTTGGTCGCCGTCTTCGCCGCTGCGGGCGCCGGGGGCACGGTGTTCACAGCCATGGTCATGCCTCACCGTCGAAGGAGGCGCGCCAGCTCAGCAGGCGGCGCGAGAGGACCCGTACGGCGAAGTCGCAGGCGAGACCGAGCAGCGCGTACACGGCGAGGCACAGCACGATGACGTCCGTACGGAAGTACTGCTGGGCGTTGCTCATCAGATAGCCGAGCCCGGCGTCGGCGTTGATCTGCTCGGCGAAGACGAGGGCGAGCCACGCGGTGGAGAGGGCGTACCGGAGCCCCACCAGTGCGCCGGGCAGCGCGCTCGGCAGGATGACGTACCGGATCAGGCCGAACCTGCCGAGCCCCATCATCCGTGCGGCCTCGACGAGTTGGGAGTCGGTGGAGCGGATGCCGCCGTAGATGTTGAAGTACAGCGGATACGTCACGCCGAGGGCCACCAGTGCGATCTTCGGCGTCTCCTCGATGCCGAACCACACGATGAACAGCGGGATCAGGCCGACCCACGGGATCGCCCGGAACATGCCCATGGAGGAGTCGATGACGTCCTCGCCGAGCCGGAAGAGACCGGCGAGGAGGGACAGGGACAGCGCGATGGTGCCGCCGATGAGGAAGCCGGTGGCGGCCCGGCGCCCGGACGCGGCGATGGCGTCGGGCAGTTCGCCGGTCTTCGTCAGCTCGACGGCCTGGCGTACGACGTCCACGGGCGAGGCGAGCACGGACTCCGGGAGTACCCCGGTGGCCGAGGCCAGGAACCACAGGAGCACCAGACCGACCGGCCCGGCGGCCCGGCGTGCGGAACGGGGGACGGAAAGACGGCGGCGGGGGAGATGAGCCGTGCCGCGGATGGTGACGCGGGTGGGTGCGGGCGCGGCGGGCGGTTCGGTCTTCTCCAGTACCGGGGTGGTCACCCCGATCTGTTGGGTCGGCATGGCGGAATTCCTCTCAGGGGCGGTCAGGAAGGCTCACGACGGCTCAGGACGGCAGTGGACCCGTCGCGGCCGGGCGGGCGGGATCGGCGGACCACGCGGACCAGGACCCGGGGAAGAGCGCCGCGTCGAAACCGGCGATCGCGAGAGCGGCGATCTGATGGGCCGCGGTGACACCGGATCCGCAGTACACGCCGATCGCCGTCGCGTCACCGGCACCCCGGTCCTCGAACCGCTTGCGCAACACCTCGGCCGGCAGGAACGTCCCGTCGGCCGCGAGGTTCTCGCCGGTCGGGGCGGAGACGGCGCCCGGGATGTGGCCCGCGCGCGGGTCGACCGGTTCCTGCTCGCCGCGATAGCGCTCCCCGGCGCGGGCGTCCAACAGCAGCCCGGTAACGGCCAGTTGGGCCGCGCCGTCCGTGTCCGTCACCGGCAGAGCGCCCGGCCCGAGCACGACATCGCCGGGCTCCGGTGCTCCCGGCCCCGACTCCAGAGGCAGTCCTGCCGCCCGCCATGCGCCCAACGCCCCGTCGAGCAACGTCACTTCGGCCACTCGGGCCCACCGCAGCAGCCACCAGGCGCGGGCCGCGGCGGTGTTCCCCAGGTCGTCGTACACGACCACCGGCCTACCGTCCCGCACACCCCAACTCCGCGCGGCCGCCTGCAGATCCGCGAGGTCCGGCAGCGGGTGACGGCCGCCCTCCGGGCTCGGCGGACCGGCCAGCTCGCGGTCCAGGTCGACGTACACCGCACCGGGAACGTGCGCCGCCGTGTAGTGGTCCCGGCCGTGCGGATCGCCCAGCGCCCAGCGGACGTCGAGCACGACGGGCGGCCGGTCAGAGGCGAGCAACTCGCGCAACTCGGCGACGGTGGTCGTCACTCGCCCGCTCATGCGAGGCCCTCCGCGATCGCGGGCAGCTCGGGGGAGAGGCGCAGCCGTTCGAGGAAGAGCACGACCGTGGCGGCGGCGGTGCGGTGCAGCGCGTCGTTGAGCACGTCGTGCCGGCCGCCGTTGAAAATCACGGTCCGTACCCCGGGGTGTCCCGCGTAGGCGGTCAGCACACCTGCGAGCGGGCTCACCGTGTCGTCCGTGCCGTGCAAAGCCAGTACCGGGACCTGTACGAGATCCAGCCGCAGCTCCGGCAGCTCGGGGGACCCGTCCAACGCCCCGCGCCGGAAGGCCGGGTCGTTCGTGAGCCGTCCTTGATGGGTGGGACAGGCGGTGCGTGCCTCGACCTCCGCTTCCCAACTCCCGGACGTCCAGGGGGTGGTGGGCAGACCGGCCAGGATCAGCGCGTCGATCCCCGCGGTCTGCTCGGCGGCGAGACGAACGGCGTACTGACTGCCCGTGTCCGAACCGATCACCACCTTCGGTCCGGGCAGCGACTCGTCGGCGAGGAGCTTGGCCGCCTCGTCGAGCACGGACGGATCGGCGGAGGGATCACCGAGGGCCCGTACGCGATAGGCGTCGAAGGCGAGCCGGCGGCCGAACCGCTCGTACACACCGCCGTGTTCGCCCCGGCCGGCCAGCACGATCAGCGTGCCGCGCGCGGCGAGACCTTCCGGTTCGTCCCAGGAAGACGGCGTGGAGGGAGCGGGGGAGGACGGCAAGGACGACGGAGAGGGCGAAGAGGGCATGGGGAAGCAGCTCCCTTGTTCAGGGCAGGGGAAATGGACGAGCGAGGAGAAGGGGGGACGGCCCAACGACACGTGTCAGAACAGCGGAGACATGGTCACTGACCGGATGCGGTCAGCGATCAGCCGTTCACGTGATCAAAGGGGGCCGAGCGAGAACGCCGCTGAACGGCGGGGGATCAACGACAGCGCGCGCTGCACGCCACGCCGAAGTCAATGACTCGGCGCTGCGTCAGAAGGGCAGCTGAGGCGGTCGTGGGAACCATGCGCCCATCATGACCGGAGACAGTGGACGGCGTCCAACGACGATTCCGCATCGAAACCGATCAGGAATCGCGATCGATGCGCGAAACGGGCTACCGTCGCCGTATGCCCCAACCCGTCCTGGACATCGTGGCGCTGCGCAGCCTGACCGCGATAGCCGACTGCGGAGGCTTCCACCGCGCGGCCACTTCCCTCGCCCTCAGCCAGTCCGCGGTCAGCCAGCATGTCCGCAGGCTGGAGAAGACGCTGGGCCGGCCGGTCGTCGAACGTGCGGGGAGGGGCACCCGGTTCACCTCCGAGGGGCGGCTCCTCGTGGAGCAGGCCCGCCGCATACTCGCCGTTCACGACCAGGCCGTACGGGTCCTGCTCGACACCGACGGCGACACCGTCACCATCGGTTCCACCGAGCATGCCGCCGACCAGTTCCTGCCCCGGCTGACCGCGGCCGTCGAAGCGGTACGGCCCGGCTGCCGGGTGCGCTTCCGTATCGACCGCTCGGCACGCCTGGTCGACGCCGTGGAGCGCGGCAGCGTGGATGTGGCCGTGTATGTGACGGAGGCGGCCGCCACCGAGGGCACGCCGGTCGGCGGCCTATCGCTGACCTGGCACGCCGTTCCCGGCTGGGAGCCGCCGCCCGCGCCCGCCCCGGTCCCGCTGGTCGCCATCGAGGACCCGTGCGCGATCCGCCGCCGGGCCATCGCGACCCTCGCCGCGCACGGCGTCACGGCCACGGTGGTCGGCGACGCCGGATATCTCGCGGGGGTCCTCGACGTGGCGCGCACGGGCGTCGGCGTCGCTCTCCTCGCCTCGGTCGGCCCCGCTCCGGACGGGCTGGCCCCGTACGGCGGGCTGCCGCCGGTCACGCCGATTCCGATGAGCGCGCTGGCCCGGCCGGGCGTGGATCCGGCGACGGCCGCGGCGGCGTTCGAGGCCGTACGGGAACTACTGAGCTGAGGTCGGACCCGTCGTACCCTGGTCCGGACTCGTCGTACCCGTCTGGTCGGAGGAAGGACTCACTCGCCGGTCAGCATGCGCGTCAGAACGGCGCGCTGCAGCGGACGTACCTCGGTGTGCAGGTCGCGCCCCTTCCCGGTGAGGGCGACCGAGACCCCGCGGCGGTCCTCCTGGCACATGCTCCGCTCCACCAGGCCCTCCTTTTCGAGGCGGCCGAGGAGGCGGGACAGGGCGCTCTGGCTGAGATGGACCCGCTCGGCGATGTCGTGCACCCGGCACGTCCCGCCCGGTTCGGCGGCGGCACCCGACACCAGGATGTCGAGCACCTCGAAGTCGCTGGCGCCCAGGCCGTGCGGATGGAGCTCGCGGTCGATCTCGCACATGGTGCGCGCGTGCACCGACAGGATGTCCCGCCACTGGTCCTCGAGCCGGGGAGCGGTCTTCTCTGCTGCCATATCCGCACGGTAACAGAGAAACCGGCCATTGTTGAGTATGCAACTAGTGTCCTTGCATACAGTTGGTCACGCGGTTCAAGCCGCTGCCTGGACGAGCCCGACGAGGTTGCCGTCCGCGTCCTTCACGGATGCGATCAGCTTGCCGCCGCCGACGTCCTGGACGTCCCGGAGCAGTTCCGCGCCCGCGCCGAGGAGACCGGCCAGGCTCGCCTTGATGTCGGCGACGCGCCAATAGGGGATGGGGCCCGTCAGGCCCTTGGCGTGACCGTTGGGGTCTAGGGCCCTTCTGATGGATCTCCGCGGCGTCGCGACGCCCGGCACGCACTCCCCCACTCTCGGCTCCGCTCGAGCGGGGGGACCCCCATGCCGCACGGCGCGAAGGGCCAGGTGGCTCCGCCACATGACCCTCCACGCCGCACGCCGAGCGCACGCACCGAACGCCGCTCCTTCTCCCGCGGAGATCCATCAGAAGGGCCCTAGGCCCACCTCCGGTCCGCTCGCCGGCCTGAAACCGACGTAGTACGCCTCGTCCGCGTACGGCTCCACGCCCAGGAGGGTGCTGAACAGCGCCTTGGCCCGGGCGAGGTCCTTGACCGGGTAGGTGATCGTTTCGAGGCCTTCGGGCATGGCGGGCTCCTCTGTGGTGGTGATTCCACCGGCGGTTCTGGCCGGTGGAATCACGCTATGACCGGGTGGCGAGATCCCGCTTCTCCGATCCTGACCGGTCGCCGACGAGCCGGTCGTTGCCCCCTGGCCGATCGTCCCGCGGGCGCCCGCCCTGTCAGCCCGTGAAGATCTCCGCGACCGACCAGACGGCGAGCCCGAGCATGCACAGCCCGCCGATCCGTTGCACGGTCTTCAGCGGTACCCGCTTGGCGATGAAACGACCGGCGAGCAGCGCGAGCGCTGAGACCGACATGAGGGCGGCGGCGGAACCGACGGCCACGGAAGCGATCCCGTTCGTGGCCGCGAGGTTGGCGGTGGTGATCTGTGTCAGATCGCCCCACTCGCTGATGAAGACCGCCATGAACGCGGTCGTGTAAACGGGCCAGAAACCGGTGACGGTCCGGCCGGCGGAGTCCTCCGCGTCGTCATCCCCGCCGCCGCGCAGCAACATGAAGGCGCCGAACGCGAAGAGCGCGGCCGAGACGGTCTTGACGGTCCAGTCGGGCAGCAGCCCGATCAGGCTTCCCGCGCCGACGGCGATCGCGACATGCACGACGAACGCGGTCGACGTACCGAACCACACGTACAGCGGCCGCATACGGGTGCCCATGGCCAGCGACGCGAACATCGTCTTGTCGGGCAACTCGGCGAGGAAGATCAGCCCGAAGGCGGTGAGGATCGCCAGAGGGTCGAGAGACATTCCGGGTGGCTTTCTGTAGGGGCCGGGCCCCCGGATCTTCGCGAAGCGCCCTCGACTGGGGCGACGGGAGAACCGATCGGCCCGGCATGACGGGTGCACCGCGGGAGTCGCGGGCACATCAATGCCTGGCCGAAGGTCTCGTCCACCCGTGTGATCACAAGGGCCCGGCCACCGGGAACCCGAGGGTTCCAGTGTGTCGACGACCGGTTCGCAGGACTACTCCCCTTCGCAGTCACTCAGTGTACAGGGCACCTGTGCGGGCCTCGTATGAGTGTGCGGCAAGTGGGTAGGAGCACGGCATTCCGTACGGATGGATCAACTCGGGCGAACTGTCGCCCGTGCGACCGTGCGGCGAGGACGGAACGCGCCACCATGACCGGCCCACCCGACGAAGACACCTCTGTTGTGATCCTTCGGGCCCTGAGCGTCCTGGCTCACGACGGCCTGAACAGACATGCGCGGGCGATGCTGGCCGACACCGCTGTACTGGTCCCCTCCGACGCCGACGACGCCGCCACCGACGACGGCGATCCGTGGAAGCTGACTCTGCCGGTGACGGAGCGGACCGTGCTGGTCTTCACCTCGGAGGCACGCATGGTCCACTCCCTGCCGGACGTCCACTACTACCGGCTGGTCCCCCTCGGAGTGCTCCCGGCCCACTGGCCCGAGGGAGACCCTTCCCTCACGATCGACGCCGGCTCGCCGGACAGTCTGATGCTGGCTGCCGAGGGGGTGCGGTTACTGCTGACCACCGACGAGTTCTGAACGTCCGGAACACGGTGGGTATGCCTCTGGATGTGGTCTGAGCTGCGGTTTTTCGGCGCGTTGTCCATTGCGGTGCACATCGCGTGCACCTGCGCGGGACGGTCCGGACGGTGAGGGACCACAGCTGTGGGAGAGCGTGCTTCGGCACCAGGGCGGCTGCCGACAGCCCCGAAGGCGCCGGGACGCCGTACGGCTCCTCGAACGAGGCCGGAGCGTTCTCCCAGTCCACCGCCCACACCAAGTAGCCGTGCGTGTCCAGCCCCTCGGCGAGGTGGGCGTGCCGCATGCGGGCCTGGACTTTGCGCGGCTCCACGCTCCGGCGCATGGCAGGAATTCACGGTTGCCGGTCAGTCTTGCCACTGTCGGCTCCGTGTGCGGAGCTTAAGACTGGTTACGCATGGTGTCGCAGCGAGGGATCGAAGGGAGCGAACGATGAAGGCAGTCGTCGACCGAGGAGCCCTGGTGCTCTTGCTTTTAGGAACCCTCGGCATCTCGACCGCTTACGGAATGCTGCTGCTTCTTCCGATCTATATAACCGAGATCGGCGGCCATGAATCCGATTTCGGTATTGTCTCGGCAGCAGGTGCCATCACCTCTGCCTTCGCTATCGGATTTCTGGTCCGCTATCCATCCAGATTCGCCCCCCAACATGTGCTGGCGGCCACTGGCTTGATGTACGGCCTCACCGCTTTCGGAGTGTCCTTTCTGCATTCGATGGGCATCGTGATGATCGGGCTGGGGGTCGTGCTGGGGACGGCATGGGCCATGGCCTATACCTCCGCGCCCATGGTGATCAGTGCCGTAGTCGGCGACGAGGTCCGGGGGAAGTACATCGGCTACGTCACCGGGATGATCCAAGTCGGCTTCGGGCTGGGTCCCATCGTCGGCAACGCGTTGCTGCACGCCGGGATGAGCTTCAACAGCATCTTCCGTATCGCCGCCCTGGTCTCCGCTGTTGCGGCGGTCAGTGCCATGATGCTTGGTACGCGGCTCCCAGAACTCTCCCGGCTCCCGGACGGGGCACAGGCCGACGACGCGCCGCTGTGGAACTCACTCCGGAAAATTCTGCGCTCGCCGGCCGCGGTCCCGCTGCTCGCGATTCTCCTCGGCGCCTGCCTGTTCACGACGATGAACAGCTTCCAGGGCACTTTCGCCAATAACCAGGGGATGAACTTCGACATTTTCTACGGAAGTTACACCATCGCGGTTATCGTCGCGCGCTTCGTGCTCGTGAGGTGGATTCCGGACCCCACCTCCTCACGGGTGTTGCGGGCTTCTACGGCGGGCATCGTGGTCTCGGTGCTCGCCTTCCTCGCCGTGGGGAGCAACAGCCTCCTCTACGGCACTGCCTCCACGCTGCTGGGCATCACGTACGGATTGGCGTTGCCTGCTGCCCAGGCGCGTGCCGTCAACCTGAGTCCCCCCGAATTCCGGACGCGAATGCTGCCCTTGGCGGGTCTGTCATTCGAAACGGCCATCCTCGCCTTCCCTCTCGTGTCCGGCTTTGTGATCAAAAACTTCGGCTACACCATCATGTTCGTCATGCTGCTCGTCTTTGCCGTCCTGCTGGCGCTGACAGGGTTCCTGCAGCGGACTGACCAGTACAGCCCACCTCGGCAGGTATCTGCCCTTGATGGGTGAATTACCCATGCCTGTAGGGCAATGGTCCTATAGCGGGTACGGGGCCGGACGACTACGATCATTTGGCATGATCACGCCAAACGCCCACTTGCGGAAGCGAGGGTAGACGGTGGAGCCGACTGCGTGGATCAGCGAGAATCAGCCAGAGCACGAAAGAATCGTCGGCTGGCAGGCACCTCCGCTGAAATTCGGTGTCGGCGCCACCCACGAGATCGGTTACGAGCTGGCCAGGATCGGCGCTCGGTCGGTGCTCTTGGTGACCGACCCGGTGCTGAGCGGGCTGGGGCTGTCCCCCCGGGTCGCCAAGCAGATCGAACACGAGGGGATCTCGGTATCGATCTTCGACCGGGCGCAGGTGGAGCCCACCGACGAGAGTTGCACCCACGCCGCACGAGAACTGGAAGCCATCGAGGTGGACGCCTACGTCGGTCTGGGCGGTGGAAGTTCGATCGACACGGCCAAGATGCTGAACCTGCTGCTCAGCTACCCCGGCCGCTCGGTGCGCGAATACCTGAACGTGCCGGTGGGCGCCGGCGCCCCGATCCCCGGTCCGCTGAAGCCGCTCGTGGCCGTGCCCACCACGGCCGGGAGTGGGAGCGAGTGCACGGCCATGGTTGCCCTCGGTGTCACGGGGATGAACGTGAAAACGGGGATCAGCGATCTGCGGTTGCTGCCGTCCCTGGCTTTGGTCGACCCGGCGAATACCCTCACACTGCCTCCGGCCGTCACCGCCTCCTCGGGGTACGACGTGCTGACTCACGCCTGTGAGTCCTACACCGCCCGTCCCTACGACCGCCGCCCCCCGTACCCCGCCCCCGCGGCCCGGCCGTTGTACATCGGCGCAAACCCGATCAGTGATGTATGGGCCGAACAGGCGCTGCGCCTGGTCGGTCGCTATCTCAGACGAGCCGTGCTCAACCCCGATGACCTGGAGGCGCGCACGGGGATGAGCCAAGCGGCCGCCTTCGCGGGGATGGGTTTCGGTAACGCCGGCACTCACATTCCGCACGCCTGCGCGTATCCGGTCGCCGGTTCGGTCCGCGAATACCGCCCCCACGGGTACGCGGTCGATCATGCGATGGTGCCCCACGGATCCGCGGTCGTGGCCACCGCCGCCGAGGCATTCGCATTCACGTACCCGACGTCTCCAGAACGCCATCTGCGGGCCGCCGAATTACTGGGTGCGAACCTCAACGGCATTTCGACAACGAGCGGGAAAGATGTGCTTCCGGCCACGTTGAACAGCATTGTGGCCGATACCGGGGGGCCCGCGGGGCTTGCCGACTTCGGATACACTCCGCACGATCTTCCTGAGCTCGTTGAGGGCGCACTCAAGCAACAGCGGTTGCTCGTGTGCTGCCCACGCGGGGTCACCGCTCATGATCTCCGGAGGATTCTGGCTGGATCCATGGCAGGCTGACCAACGCGCCTTGTGTCTTCCCCCCACACCAAGGAGCTTGATGTTCCCGTGATTGAAGCGGAACTACTGGAGCGCGCGGCTGTCATATCGGGTAAGAAAGTTCCCACGGACAAGTGGATCGACGTCATAGATCCCTCGAATGCCCTTCCCTTCGCTCGAGTTGCTCGCTGTGGCGCGGACCAGATCGCGGAAGCGGTGGAGGCGGCCCGGCAGGCGTATGAGACGATATGGCGGTTCACGAATGCGGCGGATCGTTCCCGGGTCTGCCGCAGGATCGCCGAGGGACTGCGCGCCGAACGCTCGGAACTGGCCCATTTGGAAACTCTCGACACGGGTAAGCCGATCAGTCAGTCCCTGGTCGACATAGACGTCGCCGCACGCTACTTCGAATTCTATGGCAGTGCGGTGGAGGGTCTCTCCGGAGATGCCATTCTGCCGGAACGGGACCTGTTGGCCTTCACTCTCCGTGAACCGTATGGGGTATGCGGGCACATCATCCCGTGGAACTACCCCCTGCAAGTCGCGGCCAGAACCGTCGCGCCCGCTCTGGCGACCGGAAACTGTTGTGTGCTCAAACCCGCCGAAGACGCACCGATGACCTCGCTCCGACTGGCGGGAATCGCTATCGAGGCAGGGCTCCCTGCGGGTGTGCTCAATGTCGTGCCCGGTTACGGGGAAGAAGCGGGTGCCGCGCTCACCGCCCACCCCGGAGTGGACCGGCTGGCGTTCACCGGCTCGCGGGAGATCGGCGAGGTGGTGATGACCGCAGCGGCGCGGAACATCGTTCCGGTCACCCTGGAGCTCGGCGGGAAGTCGCCGCACATCGTGCTTCCGGACTTCGACGCCGAACGCGCCGTGCCGCTGATCGTCGAATCGATCACCGAGCACGCGGGTCAAAACTGTTCGGCCGGCAGCCGGCTACTCGTGCACAGGTCCGTGCACTCCGAGCTGCTGTCGGCACTGACTGAGGCCTTCCGCTCGCTGCACATCGGCCCGGGGGCCACCGATCCCGACATGGGGCCGCTCATCTCCGCAAAGCAGCGGGACAGAGTGCTCGGCTACTTGGCGGAGGGCCGGCGCGACTGCGTCGTCAGCGTCGGCGGCGGAGTGCCCCGGGGCGCCGAGTACGCGGACGGGTTCTACGTGGAACCCACGATTCTCGACCAGGTGACACCCGCCCACACAGTGTTCAACGAGGAGATATTCGGCCCGGTCCTGTGTGTGTCGGTCTTCGACTCGATCGAGGAAGGCGTCGAACTCGCGGAGCAGACCACGTACGGTCTGGCCGCCGGGGTCTGGACGTCCGACGTGACCACTGCCCATTGGCTGGCCCAGCGGCTGCGGGCGGGACAGATCTTCGTGAACAACTACAGCGCGGCCGGAGGAGTGGAACTCCCCTTCGGGGGATACAAGCGCTCCGGTATCGGGATCGAAAAGGGCCTTGAAGCGCTGCGCGAATACACGCGATGTAAAACTGTGGCGATGCACACACGGGCTCACGCATAAGCAATAGACCAGCTTGCGTCGCAGAACACCGGTACCCCGTCCGATGAGCGCAGTCTGTCTTTCAGATTCGCAGAGAGGGCTTACCCATGGGAATAATTCACCAGGGACGAGTCAGGGAGTTACCTGAGCAGAGGTGCTGTGAAAGGTGTGGCGCGCCACCGCAGGTCGCCGCGGTGTTGACGGACACGATGAACAAGATGCACCAGGCGTTGAGTGAGTTTCAGACCGCGCTGGTTGCCCAGGAAAAGATGATCGACGAGCTGCTCGACGATGACGGCGACGAGCGGAATCCTGGATTCAGTACGCCCGTGCCCGACCCGGATCCGACGTCTCGCGAGGCACTTTCGCATCTGACGACGCGCGAACGCGAAGTCCTGGTGCTGGTTTCGCGGGGAAATTCGAACAGGCGGGTGGCCAGTTCGCTCGGAATATCCGAGAAGACAGTTCGAAACCATCTGTCCGCGGTCTTCTCGAAGGTAGGGGCGGCCGACCGTACGCAAGCGGTGGTCATGGGGATCCGGAGCGGGATCGTCGCGATCGATGAAAATGTCGATCATGGCCTCCGGCCGCATGTTCGCACGAGTGATCAGAACTGACTCGGTGACCGACGGACCATTCCCATGCCCGGGGGTGCGTGGGAATGTGTTTCACACCACCACGAACCTTTGCCATATTGGTCATCATGCTTGACAACGTAGCCGCAGTCCTCCTCGACAACGTCCATCCCTTCGAGCTCGGTGTCGTGTGCGAAGTATTCGGCATCGACCGCAAAGAGGAGGGACTGCCCGCCTATGACTTCGCACTTGTGGCTGCGGAGCCGTCACCCGTACGGGCGGTCCCCGGGTTCACCATCAGCACCCCGTACGGACTCGATCGCCTGGAGGAAGCCGACCTCATCGCCATCCCGGTGGGGGACGACTTCCATGCCAGGGAGTTTCCACCGGCCCTCCTGGAGCTGTTACGCCGTGCGGTGGAGCGCGGTGCCAGGGTGCTCAGCGTCTGTGTCGGTGCCTTCGTCCTCGGCGCCGCCGGACTGCTCGACGGCCGCCGTTGCACCACGCACTGGCGGTACGCCGACGCACTGGCACAGCGCTGCCCCAAGGCGCGGGTCGAGCCGGGCGTGCTGTACGTGGACGAGGACCCGGTCATCACCTCGGCCGGCACTTCCGCCGGGATCGATGCTTGCCTCCACCTCGTGCGCAAACTCCAGGGCAGTGAGGTCGCCAATGCCATCGCACGCCGCATGGTGGCCCCTCCGCACCGGGACGGTGGCCAGGCCCAGTACGTCGAAAGGCCGGTGGTGGAGTACCGCGAGGACGGAGTCCGCGCCGTACTGGCCTGGGCGGATGAGCATCTGGACCAGGAGATCACCATCGATCAGCTCTCGGCCCGGGCATGCATGTCGCCACGCACCTTCGCCCGCCGCTTCCGTTCGGAGACCGGTACCACTCCCTATCGCTGGCTGCTGACACAGCGGGTGCTCAGCGCCCAGCAACTCCTGGAGACCACGGACGAGACCATCGAGGGTGTGGCGGCCCGGACGGGTTTCGCCAACGCGGCCGCCCTTCGACACCAGTTCGTGAAATCGCTCAGCACGACCCCGAACGCATACCGACGCGCCTTCCGGGGCTCGCGCACGTGAAGGAAACCCACGCCGTGCCTGCCCCGGGCCGGCACGATCTGAGGAGGGGAACGTGCTCAGCATCGCGATTGTGGGAGCCACCGGGGCCGTCGGCAGGGAGTGTCTGGCCCTGCTGGATCGCGGGATCGTGCCCGTGGAGCGGGTGCTGCCGGTGGGATCGCCTCGTAGCGTCGGCCGCGACGTAGGCGCCGAGTTCGGCCTGGACCTGCCCCTGGACCCGCTGACGACCGTCGAGGAACTCGCCCCCGACGATCTTGATGTGGGCCTCTTCTGCGCCGGGGCGGAGGTGAGTGCACGGGAGGCCGAGCGCCTGACCTCGGCAGGGGTTCTGGTGGTCGACAACAGCTCCGCGTTCCGGATGAGAGCGGACGTCCCCCTCGTCGTACCGCAGGTCAATCCGCACGCACTTGCTCGTCGACCCTCCGGCGGCATCGTGGCCAATCCGAACTGTTCGACCATCCAACTCGTCCGCGCGCTGCACCCGTTGCATGAGCTCGCCGGGCTGGAGAGCGTCGTGGTGGCGACCTACCAGGCGGCGTCGGGCGGAGGCTTGCGCGGACTGGCCGAACTGGCCGGCGATTCCGCGAAGCTGCTGTCCGATCCGGGGACGCAGAGCGAACCCGGAGGGCGCTTCGGGCAGCCGCTGGCGTTCAACCTCGTGCCCGAGGTCGGCCTGCGGGACGAGACCGGACTCACCCACGAGGAGCGCAAACTCGTCCGGGAGCCACGCAAGATCCTCGGCCTGCCGGATCTGCGTGTGAGCGCTACGGCGGTCCGGGTGCCGGTCTTCCATTGCCACTCGGAGGCGGTTCACATCAGGCTGCGCGAGCCGGTCACCGGCGAGGCCGTCGAGAAGGCGTTGGCGAACGCGTGCGACCTGCGGGTCTACGGTCGGTCGGCCGGTTCTCCGTACCCGATGCCGCGTTTCGTCTTCGGAGAAGCTGAGGACCGGGTGAAGGTCCACGTCGGCCGGATACGCGTCGAGCCGGAGGACCCGCGGGCGGTGGCGGTGTGGATCGTCGCCGACAACCTCTGGGTGGGTGCCGCGCTGAATGCGCTACAGATCGTTGAACTGGGCGTGAGTTACGGGTGGTTGGGATGACGACGGAAGCCGTGGCGAAGAGCCCTCCCCTCGTCATGAAGTTCGGGGGTTCGGCGTTCGCGGAATTGACCGGCTACACACACGTGGCGCGGTACGCGGCACGCCTAGTCAGCGAGGTGCGGCGCCCCCTGGCCATCGTGGTGAGTGCGATGTCCGGTACGACGGGCAGGCTCCAGCAGGCCCTGGACACGCTGGCCCCCGACCCGCCCGCGGAGGCGGCCGCGATGCTCCTGACCACCGGCGAGACGGTGAGTGTCGCCCTGCTCGCGGCCGCGCTGCACGCCGAGGGCGTACCCGCTCACCCGGTACCCGCGGTGGACACGGGCCTGTTCTCCGGTGGCCGTCCTGACCGGGGAGAACTGAGCCACACCGACCCCACCGCGCTACGGACGGCGCTGGACACATGCCCGGTCGTGGTCATACCAGGAGGCCAGGCGGTCGACGCGGACGGACGGACCGTCATGTTGGGACGCAACAGCTCCGATCTCTCGGCCGTGGCCGTGGCCGCGGCTCTGGGCGCCGTCACCTGTGAACTCTTCTCCGACGTGCCGGGTGTGTGCACCGCTGACCCCTACCTGGTACCGGAGGCACGGACACTTCGCCGGATCAGCTACGAAGGCGTGCGCCGGATGTCCCGCCACGGCGCGAAGGTCGTCCATGGAAACGCCGTGGACTGGGCGGAGCGTGCCGGGGTGCGGCTGCGTTGCCGGCCCTTTCCCTGGGACGGTGACGGGAGAGGCGGGACGGTGGTGGGCGTGGGCCCGGAGGCGGCGGCGGTGATCGTGGGCGGGAACACTGAGGTCTGGCGCTTCCGGGCCGCATCAAAGCGCCGGGCAGCGGCGGCGGAGTTACGGGCGGAAGGCCTGTACGTCACGGAGCTCGACACCGCGAGCGGCACCTATCTCCTGGTGCCGTCGGGAGTCCGGAGCGCGGCCCGGCACCTCGGTGCCGGCCGACGGCACGACGATCTGTGTCCGATCACCACCGTGCGGGCCGACGGCCGGGACGACCATGTACTCGTGCGGCGCACCGATGCCGCCATCCAGGCTCGCCGGTGCCACGCCCTGCTGTATCCGGACCTGGCGGCTCCCCCCGGGCCGGCCCGTCCGGCAGCTGCCAAGGCACGCTCCCCACACAGCGATGTCCTCGTCGGCTCAGAACCGTTCCCGGCACACCGGAACGGAAGAGCGTCCAGGTAGCCGGCCTGGCCGCTGTGCCTCCACGCGAAGGACGTCCGACAGCGCGCCGACGGCGAGCCCGGGCGGGGACAATTTTGCATCACCCAAGATCACCCGTGTCCGCCAGGAGCTTCGCTTGCTTGCCCACCCCTCGTCGACCGATCTGTCCGGCCGCACCTTGCGCTACCTGACCACGCGGCTCGCCGCGGGGTTCGGCATCGGCGTCGCGATCCTGGCCGCCGCCGCGCCGACCCTGACCGAGGCGATGAAGACCGTGCGGAAAGCCTTCGTGATCCTGGACGGCACCCTGCTGAAGACCGTTCTCGTCCTTCACTGGTCCGCGTACTGCTACAGGTCACGTGGCTTCTCCCGGTTTCGAGTCGGCGAGCCCCGCGAGGGCCTGTTGGAAGACCTGTCGGGCGCGCTGGAATACCCGAGCACGCCACCAGTCGTCGTCCGCGGGGTTGAACGCCGTCCGGATCAGATGCTTGAGCTCGGAGCGGACCGCGTCAGCCGGCGTGTGGTGCAGGTGCAGCCAGTTGTCCGCGCACAACGCGAAGAGCACCTCGGGACCCGGTTGGGTGCCGAACTCCAAGGTGATCGCGGTGAGCTCGCGGTCGGGGCCGAGGCCGTCCGACACCGCGGTCGCGGTGTTCCCGACGATCGGAGTGGAAGACGAGGTCCCCTCTTCCGACACGGTGAGAGCGTCTCCGTACCAGCGCCGAGCCCGGTCATGGGCACCGGCATCACGGCCGCCACGGAAGATGGGTTCGCCGAGGCCGCGCTCACCGAGGCCGGTGTGCAGATCGATGTAGCCGATGTGCGTCGCGCCGGCGATCTGCTCGTCCACCACAGTCCGGAACACCCCCCGGGACCAGCTTGCCTGCCGACCGCCGTAGAACAGGCCGTCGGGGTGCCGGTACTGACCATGGGTCACGGCCTCCTGCAGGGTCAGCGGACCGAGTCGGTCGCGGAGCGCGGTCAGTCCCTTGACCAGTTCGGGGCCGGGGAACCCGGTGGCGTTCGACGGCACGAGGGTGGTGTGCACATGCTCGTACGAGTCGTTGTGCGGGGGGTTGCCATGGTCGACGAAGTTGCGGTTGAGGTCGATGTTGTCCTCGTTGACGCGCCGCAGATAGGCGAAGCCGTACGGATTGAGCGCGTGGACGAGCAGTACACCGGTGGTCGGACCGGCCGATCGCGCCAGCCCTTCCCGAAGCAGGATCCGGGTCTGGCATGCCGAGCCGCAGAAACCCTCGATGCCATGGGTACCCGATACCGTCACCAGCAGCTTCGCCGGTTCGGCCGGCCCGAGGTACGCGGTGTCGACACTGAGCCTGCCGCCGTCGGGTCCCCGATGCCGCGGCAGCGTGAAGGTTCTCAGCCGTGCGTGGGCCTCTTCCGCGGCGCGCAGGAACTCCGTACGGGCCTGGGAGTAGTCGGAGGGGAATGCGTACGCCATCGCTGCCTCGCGTTCCTTGAGTTCCGAAACGTGCCGTGTGACGGGGACCTGAGGCGGATGCGGCTCACCCCTGCCGCGAGGGCAGCGGCACACCCAAGGCGGTGAGGATCGAGTCCGCTCCGGCCTGCGTGGGGACACGCAGGATGCACAGCACCCGGTCGCCCGGATCTGCGTGGGCGGTGAAATACGCGTTGGCCTCCGGCGAATGGCTGGTGGGCCGTTCCCGGTAGAGGTCCACCGGACGGCCGATGCCCGGTATGAGGCCCCGGGCCGGGTCGAAGCCGGCCCCTGGCGCGAGCACCTCGGCCACCTCCGCGGCCAGTGCCGTCTGACAGCGGCTCTCCCCCGTGAGATCCGGGTACATGCTGATGTCCGGGTGCCCGCTGAACGCCGACATCGCGCAGTGCACGACGGGGTTGTACGTCTTGAGCGCGATCACCTCCGGAAACCGGCTGCCATCGGCCAGCAGGCGAGCGAAGTGAACAGACCAACTCTCACCGAAGACGGAACCGTTGCGGTAGTCGTCACCGACGAACTGGACCATGACGTGCAGACACGGCCTCCCCGACGGAATCTCCACCCACCGGGACGTGAGCAGCGAGATGACACGGTCCCGCTCCCGGTCCACGCCGACGACGATGTAATCGGCCTCGGCCAGCATGTCGCGGCGGAGAACGAACAGTTCCCGCATGCGCAAGCCGGGCATGGCTCGCACCATGCCGTCCACGATCGCCTTCTCGGTCTCGGGCGACAGCTCGCGGCCGGGCGGCAGAGGCAGCACCTCCGCGCTCCGCCGCCCGTTGGTCCGTGGTGTCGCTCGGCCGTGCCTGTCCCCCACCGCTGACATGCTCAGACGTCTGCGGTGGTGGGCAGAGGGATCTGGCCGTCGGTCCTGCCGAGCACTGTGAGCTGGTGCAGCTCCACGAAGTAGAGCTTCCACAGCCAGTAGATGTGATGCAGATGCTCGACGACCTTCTGCTCGTCGGCCTCCGTGGAGACCAGCGTGGACATGACCCGCCACACGAAGTCGTCGTGGTCGTCGTCGAGGTCGGTGTTGACGTGGGCGCGTGCGCCCTTCACGTTCTCCTGCCCGAGAACGTTCTCGAGGTTGTCCAGCCAGTCGGGCTGGGTTCGAGTGGTCACGTACTCGACGAAGTACACGCTCGTGATCAGCGCGAGTGGACTGTCGTCGTACTCCATGCCGTACTGGAGGTACCCGGTGAGCAGCTTGGTGGAGAGCAGCGGCTCCGTGGAGTAGATCTCCTCCTTGCCGACGCCGACCTTGGCGAGGTCGGCGGCGAACAGCCGGTCGTGCAGCATCTCGTCGTCCGTGTAGTGCGCCCACGCCTTGGCCTGCACCGGATCCACTTTGGTGAAGTACTTGATGGCCAGGGCATCGACGGTCCGCTTCCTGCGGAGCCGCAGGATGGTCTCGATGTTGTGGCGCTTGTAGTAGTCCAGGTTCAGCTCGGCGGAGTCCTTTTGATGCTGGGCGAACGGGACCGTGTCGTAGAAGTCCTTGATGAAGGTGTCGAGGAGCGCGTCGACTCGCTTCCGCAGCTCGGGGCTGGTCGTCATGAGCTTGCTTCCCTCCTGTTGCAACCGATGGCTTGTGGGGGCGGCACCGTGGACGGTCGGTGTCAGTGGCAGCCGCAACTCGCGCTGGAGACCCGCTGCATCCGGCCTCGGCGCACCGCCTTGCGTGCGCCCAGAACGGGGTTGCCGTCCGATGTCAGCAGCGAACTGCGGGGGCACAGGAAGGCCAGCGCGAATCGCGTGGTGGGAGTGATCCCCAGGCCCAGATTCACCACGCCGCTCGTGGCGCCGTACACCTCATTGGGGCCGCAGTTCGCCGGGATGATCTCAGTGGTGGTGTTGATCCCGAAGCCGAGTTCCCAGATGACGCGATAACGGGGGTCGTCGTCGAGGAGGCTCTCCAGCGCGGCGGCGGCCGACCTGGCACCCGCGGACCGCGGGGTCACGCCTTCGATCGATCCGCCGGCCACGCGTAGCGTTACGGGGTGGGAAACGAGGGGCGTGAGTGCTTCGAAGAGCCGCTGCTGATCGGTGCCGTCGGTGGGGTCCGTGTGCCGGTGCACGATGGGCCACCCGTGCAGAGTCAGATCTCCGTTGAGGCCGAGCAGCCGGGCCTCCGGCTCGAACGTGGTGATCTCGGCCGCCGTGACGCTCAGCTTGCCCGAGGGAAAGATCTGCTGATCACCTGGTTCCAGAACTCCCGCCTGCTGGTTCCAGACGCAGTCCCCGGCCGTGTAGTCGAACGTGGCCTCGCTGCCGGTGGAGTCGTCGACGATGGTCAGCCCGTCACTGTCCCCGACTCGCTCGAAGAACTCCTCGGCCGTGGCGGTCTGGAGGGCGGTATCGGTCCGTACCGCGGACCGCAGGAAGTAGTCGACGTACTCCGTCGTGAGCGGTGTGGACCCGGCGGGCATCACGGCCAGCTTGCGCTTGCCCAAGTCGTCCGGTGACGGCGAGTCGAGGAAGCGGCCGGGGCAGACGGCCAGCACATGTGCGTCCGGCGGGACGCTGCCCTCCGAAAGGAGTTCGCCGAGACTTTTGGTGAGTGGTAGCGATAGGTGGTGTACGCGGGAATAGCCGCTGCCAGGAAGCAGCCCGGTCATTTCTCCGCTTCCCTCACTCGTTATCAGGCAGAATGTCTCGACGGGATCGCCGAACTGGCTGAAGTGGTCGGTGGTGAGTTCCGACGGTGCCATGGGAAGGCTCCCTGGTGAAATAAGACGGGTACCCCGCGGTGGGGTATCTGAGAATGCCCCACCGCGGGTCGGGACTCAGCCGAGCAGCGTGCCCAGGTAGTTGCGGTTCTTCTGCACCTTGATCTTCCGCATTGCAGTCATCTCCTTTTGATGGGTTTTCTTTCATTCACCCCGAACGGTACGACGGTGGGCAGCCCCCTCAATCAATGGCGGCGACCCTTTCGACCGTGGGGTGGTCTGGGTGGCCGATCAGCGCGAGTCCATTACTGCTCAGGACGCGCGTGTCCGGCGAAATGATGTCCAGGTGGTATTGAGTGTAGGGAGTGAGCCCGAGGCCGTAGTGAAGACAGCCTTCCGTGCCGCCGTACACCTCGTTCATGGCGTGATTGCCGGGCAGGATGTCCAGCGAGGTGTTGAGGGCGTGGCCGATCTCCCACACGATCCGGTAGCGGGAGTCCACCGCGAACATGTGCTCCAGCATCTCGATGGCGGGCGCGGCTCCCGGATCCAGCGCTTCCAGGCTGGTGATCCGCCCGTCCTCGACGGTGGCCTTGATCGCGTTGTCCCGCATGCCCCACAGCCGGGCGTGGACACGCGCCTGGTCGGCGCGGGAGAAAGAAGGCGTCCCGCTGTGCAGGATCGGATATCCGCGGAGGGTGATCTCGCCCTCCAGCGGCAGCTTCAGGGCCTCATCGAATTCCCTGATCTCGATCGGCAGAACGCTGATTTCGCCGGACGGTACGATCTGCTGGTCGCCCCACTCCAGTGGCCCGGCCTGTTGGTTCCACACCAGTCCTTCACGGAGATGGTCGAGTTCGGCTCGAGTGCCATGCACGGGGTCGGCGTACACGAGACGGTCGGATTCTTCGGCGATCTCGAAGAAGGTGTCGCAAAACGCCGCTTGATCGGCTGCCGAAGTCCGCTCCATCATGCCGAGGAAGTGACGAATCTCCTCGATGGAGGTGGGCGTGGAGTTGCATGCCATGCCCATGATTTTCCGCTGCCCGACACGCTCCGGGTCCGGCGATTCGAAGAACCTGTGAGGTGAGATCACCAGAACATGCGCCGGTTCCGGGATGCTCTTCTCCAGAAGATCCTCAAAACGATCGCCGACTCCCATGGGGATGGTACGGAAATCCTTGTACGCGGCGGCCTCGACGACCTGGATCTGATCGACCAGTTCGGGGTTCGTGACGAGGCAGAAGGTGCTTCCCGTGGCCTCGCCGAACTGGCTGAGGCGTCCGGGATCGATGGAAATTCGTTCGGACATGATGACTCCCGTCATGGCCTTTGCGATTTACCCTCGCCGTGTTCACCACATTGGCTTACGAGAGCCACGTTGCGCTATGGGACAAAGTTCCTGGTGCAATACCGGGATACGTCCCAACTTCAACGTGGTTGCCGTCGGCCATCGAGGCGGCGTGGCCAACCGGCCCGCGTCGCCGGCCACGACCCGAGCGCACAGCGACCGAATCCGGGAACTCTCGGGAACGCCCAGGTGGAAGCAGGATGTGCCCAGACACGACAAAGGGCCCTGACCAGGCCAAAAGCCCAGGTCAGAACCCTGCCGGCAGATGAGTCGGGCTGTACTCCGGTTCAGGTCGACTGGCGCTTGACCAGCTCCGTCGGCAGGATCACCGCCGCCGGATCCTCCCCGCCGATCTGCGCGAGCAGCACCCGCACCATCTCGGAGCTGATGCGGTCGTAGGGCTGGCGGATCGTGGTGAGCTCGGGGCTCGCCGCGACCGCCGCGGAGGAGTCGTCGAAGCCGCCCACCGCGACGTCCCCGGGAACGCTCCGGCCCGCCCGGTGCAGGGCGCTCAGCACGCCCTGCGCCATCAGGTCGGAGGCGACGAAGACGGCGTCGATGTCCGGGACCCGGTCGAGGAGCACCTCGGCGCCCGCCTCACCGCTGGCCCGGCTGTAGTCGCCGGAGACAATGAGCCGTTCGTCGAAGTCGATGCCCGTCTCGGCGAGCACCTCCCGGTAGCCCGCGAGTCGTTCGACACCGCCCGGCGTGTCCAGCGGGCCGGTCACCATGCCGACGCGGCGACGGCCGAGCGACACCAGATGGCGCACCATGTCCCGGGCACCGTCCCGGTCGTCCGCGGCGACGTAACTCACCTTGGAACCGACGCCGATGGGCTTGCCGCACATGACCAACGGCACGCCTGCGTCCCGCAGTTGCTCGGCGACCGGATCGCCGGAGTGACTGGAGACCAGCAGCACGCCGTCGACATGGCCGGCGGTGATGTACCGCGTGATGCGGCGTCGCTCGTCCTCGGTGCCCGCCAGCATCAGCAGCAGCGGGATGTCGTGCGCGGCCAGCGCCTGCGTACAACCACGCAGCAGGACATTGAAGTTGGGGTCCTCGAAGAACCTCTCCTGCGGCTCGGTCAGCAGGAAGCCGATCGAGTCCGAGCGTCCGGTGATCAGCGAGCGGGCGTGCCGGTTGACGACGTAACCCGTTCTGCGGATGGCGGCGTTGACCGCCTCCTGTGCGGTGGGGCTGACGTAGTGACCGCCGTTGAGCACGCGCGACACGGTCCCTCGTGAGACTCCCGCCTCGCGCGCGACGTCGTGAATCGTCGGCGGCTTGCGCCGGCCCCCCGATTGGCTCATGGTCACGACTTTACGGCTCCCGACAGCAGATCGAGGCTCCAGAACCGCTGGATGACCAGGAAGAGCGCGACGAGCGGAATGACCGCGAGCAGCGCGCCGGTGATCACGAGCGTGTAGAGGGCCGGTGTGTTGGAGCCCTGTTCGAGAAGCGTGAACAGGCCCAGGGTGATCGGGAACTTCTCGTCGTCGCTGAGCATGATGTACGGCAGCAGGAAGTTGTTCCACACCGCCACGAACTGGAAGAGGAAGACGGTCACCAGGCCGGGGATCATCATCGGCAGCGCGATCCGGCTGAAGATGCGCCACTCGCTCGCCCCGTCCATCCGCCCCGCCTCGACGACATCGGCGGGCACGGCCGCGGCGGCGTAGATCCGCGCGAGATACACGCCGTACGGGGACAGGATCAGCGGCAGCAGTACGGACGCGTACGAATCCGTGAGGTCGGCCTTGGCCATGAGCAGGTACTGCGGGATCGCGAGGATCACCGGCGGCATCAGCACGCCCGCCATCAGGATGTTGAAGACGGTCTCGCGGCCGCGGAAGCGGTAGATCGCGAGGGCATAGCCGCTGATCGCCGAGACGGCCGTCGACAGGAGGGCGCCTAGGCCCGCGTAGAGGGCGGAGTTGCCCATCCACTTCCAGTACACGCCGTCGCGGTAGGCGTTGAGGTCCTTGAGGTTGTCGGCGAAGCCGGTGCCCGGCAGGAACGTGAACGTCGAGAACAGCTCGCGGCCCGACTTGGTCGCCGCGATCACCACCCACGCCACCGGCAGCAGACAGTAGATCGCGCCGAACAGCAGCGTGAGCGTCGGGACGAAGGCGATCCGGCGGCGCAGCGGCGGACCCTGGGCGGTGCCGGGCGTGGTGCCGGCGGCCGGGGCCGCCTTGCGGACGGCAAGAGAACTCATCGTGCTTCCTCCTGCTTGTTACGGGAGTTCGCGGCGCGCAGGAAGCCGAAGGACAGCAGCAGCGTGACGAAGGCGATGATCACCGCGGTCGCGGCCGCCGAGTGGATGTCGCCCTTGCGGAAGGCGTCCTGGTACACCTTCATCAGCGGACTCCAGGTCGTGGAGACGGAGTTGGTGAGCGGCTTGAGGGTGGTCGGCTCGCTGAACACCTGGAGCGTCGCGATGATCGAGAAGAAGAAGGTGAGCACAAGCGAGGGCGCCACCATCGGGATCTTGATCCGGAGCGCGGTCTGCAGCGGCGTGGCGCCGTCCAGCTTCGCCGCCTCGTACACCTCGGCGGGGATGGCCCGCAGCGAGGTGTAGATGACGATCATGTTGAAGCCGGTGCCGCCCCACACCGCGATGTTGGACAGTGCGAGATACAGCGGCCCGCCGTCCAGCAGATCCGGCTGCGGCATGCCCAGCTTGTCGAGAACGTAGTAGAAGGGGCTGACGTCCGGCAGGTACAGGAAGCCCCACAGCATCGCCGCGACGACGCCGGGAATGGCGTACGGCAGGAAGATCGCGAGCCGCGTGAACGGCGCGAGACGGACCCGGTCGGTGTCGAGCATCAGTGCGAAGAGCAGCGCGACGCCGAGCATCACCGGGATCACGATGGCGCCGTACCCGAGCACGCGCAGCGCTCCGGCGAGCAGTTCGGAGTCGGTGAGGGAGTCGGTGTAGTTCTCCAGGCCCGCCCAGACCTCCTTGCGGGCGCCGGCGCCCAGGCCCAGGCCCTTGACCTGGACCTTGTGCAGGCTGAGCCACACCGCGTAACCGATGGGCAGCGCGAAGAAGAGGGCGAAGAGAACGGTTGCGGGAAGGAGGAAGGCGTACGGGGCCCCCTTGACCCCGTACGACCTCCGGCGTGCCTTGGTCACTCCGCGACCTCGAAGCCCTGCTTCTTGAGGTCGGCGACCGTGTCGTCCTGCATCGTCCTGAGGGCGGCACCGAAGTCCGACTTGCTCTTGGCGGCCTTGCCGAACGCGTCGTTGAAGGTGGTGTACGCGACGTTCACGTTCGGGCCCCACGCGGAGGGCGCGGTGGTCTTCGCGATGTCGGAGGCCTGGGTGTAGAAGTCCGGCTGGTTCGAGAAGAAGGCCGGCGGCTCGGTGAACGCCTCACTGGTCTGCGCGGTCGTCGCGGCCGGGTAGATGCCGCCTTCCTTCGCGAGCGCGGTCAGGGCGGCCGGGTCCGTGTTCAGCCAGGCGGCGAACTTCGCGGCGGCCGACTTGTTCTTGGAGTCCGTGGTGACGGCCGTGGACGAACCGCCCCAGCTGCCGGTCACGTTCTCGCCGTCCGACCACTGGGGGAGCGGGGCCATGGCCCACTTGCCCTTGGTGTCGGGCGCGGCGGTCGTCAGGGTGCCGGGCGCCCAGACCGCGCTGACCCAGGCGATCTGCTTGCCGGTGTTGAGCGCCTTGTTCCAGGAGGGCGTGTACATCGGCTGGTTGTCGATCGCGCCCTCCTTGACGAGACCGCCCCAGAAGTCGGCGACCTTCTGCGAGGCCGCGTCGTCGATGCCGACCTTCCACTTCTGGCCCTCGGTGGTCCACCACTTGGCGCCCGCCTGCTGCGCGAGACCGGCGAAGAGCCCGGAGTCGTTGGCGGAGAACGTGGTGAGGTCCGTCTCCGGGGACTCCTTCTTCAGCGCGCGGGCGGTGTCCGCGAACTGGTCCCAGGTCTCGGGGACGGTGAGCTTGTACTTCTTGAACAGGTCCTCGCGGTAGTAGAACATCATCGGCCCGGAGTCCTGCGGGATCGCGTACACCGCGTCCGAGCCCAGCGTCGTCTGCTGCCAGACGCCGTCGGCGAACTTGTCCTTCACGCCGTCCACCTCGCCGGCGATGTCGGCGAGCGCGTCATTGCTGACGAGGGTCGGCAGGGCCTGGTACTCGGCCTGGACCAGGTCCGGGGCCTTCTTGGCCTTGTGCGCGGTGAGGATCTTGGTGACGAGCGTGTCGCCGGACGCCTGCTTCTTGACCGTGACCTTGATCTGGTCCTGCTTGCCCTGGCCCTTGTTCCAGATGTCGGCGACCTTGTCCATGCCCGGCGTCCAGGACCAGTACGTCAGCGAGACCGGCCCCGAGTCGGCCTCGCTGTCATCGTCCGAGGAGCCGCAGGCGGCAAGAGCGGTGGCGCCGAGTGTGACGGCGACCGAGATGTTCACGAGGCGACGCAGCTTCGTGTGTGGCATGGATCTGTCTCCCTGACCGTGGTCTCCGCCTGCTGCGGAGGCCTGCCCCTTTTTTCTTGCGCGGCTCGCCTCCGGGGTGCTTCAGCCCCTTCGGATCGCCCGTGCTGCTTCTGTGAGCGTTCACAGTAGAGAAACATCCAGGACACTTGTCAATGGTTGTTGCTGTGCGGTTATGTTGGGCCCACGCCGCTGGGCGCTGTGTGTGCACGTTCCCAAATGTTCGATCAATCGGGAGAAATCCATGCCGGAGACCACCCCCACGGGCCTCACCAGGCTCGCCTTCGGTGGGGACTACAACCCCGAGCAGTGGCCGGAATCCGTCTGGCACGAGGACGTCCGGCTGATGCGCGAGGCCGGCGTCACGATGGTCAGCGTCGGAATCTTCTCCTGGGCCCTGCTGGAGCCCTCGCCGGAGACGTACGACTTCGGCTGGCTCGACCGGCTCCTCGACCTGCTCCACGAGAACGGGATACGCGCCGACCTCGGTACGCCGACGGTGGCACCGCCCGCCTGGTTCTACCGGGAGCACCCCGAAGCGCTGCCCGTGACGGCCGACGGCACCCGCTACGAGTTCGGCTCGCGGGGCGCCATATGCCACAGCAACACCCACTACCGGACCGCCGCCGCGAACATCGCCACCCAACTCGGCGCGCGGTACGCCGAGCACCCGGCGCTCGCGATGTGGCACGTCCACAACGAGTACGGGGTGCCCGTCTCGGCCTGCTACTGCGAGAGCTGCGCCGCGCACTTCCGCCGCTGGCTGGCCGACACGTACGGGACGGTCGACGCGGTCAACGAGGCCTGGGGAACGGCCTTCTGGGGCCAGCGGTACGCGGACCTCGACCAGATCAACCCGCCGCGACTGAGCCCCACCGTCGGCAACCCGGCCCAGGCGCTGGACTACAAGCGGTTCGCCGACGCCACCATGCGCGAGAACTTCGTGGCCGAGCGGGACATCCTGCACCGCCTCTCGCCCGGCATCCCGGTCACCACCAACTTCATGACCGCCCTCAGCCAGTGCGACTCCGTCGACTACTGGGCCTGGGGCCGCGAGGTCGACCTCGTCACCAACGACCACTACCTGATCACCGACGGCCGCCGTACGCACGTGAACCTGGCGATGGCCGCCGACCTCACCCGCTCCGTGGCGGGCGGCGCCCCCTGGCTGCTGCTCGAACACTCCACGTCGGGCATCAACTGGCAGACCCGCAACCCGGCCAAGGCTCCCGGCCAGATGGCCCGCAATTCCCTCGCGCATGTGGCTCGCGGCTCCGACGGCGCGATGTTCTTCCAGTGGCGGCAGTCACGGCGCGGCGCGGAGAAGTTCCACTCGGCGATGCTGCCGCACGCCGGCACGGACTCGCGGGTGTGGCGCGAGGTCGTCGAACTCGGCGCGGCCGTCGACTCGTTGAGCAGCGTGAAGGGCACCCGGACGCAGGCCGACGTGGCCGTGCTGTGGGACTGGCACTCCTGGTGGGCGCAGAACCTGGACTGGCGCCCGAGCGAGGACCACGACCCGCGCGAGCGCGCCGACGCGTTCTACGAAGCCCTCTACGACCGCCACCTCACGGTCGACTTCGCCCACCCGGAAGCCGACTTGTCGGTGTATCCCCTTGTCGTCGTACCGGCCCTCTACCTGATGACGGAGGCCGCGGGGAACAACCTGCGGGAGTACGTCGAGAACGGCGGCACCCTCGTCGTCTCGTACTTCTCCGGCATCGTCGATGAGCACGACGCCGTGCACGACGGCGCGTACCCGGGCGCGCTGCGGGACGTACTCGGCCTGACGGTCGAGGAGTTCTCGCCGCTGCTCCAGGGCGACCTGGTCCGCATCTCCGGTCCGGACGGCTCCGAGCTCACCGGCGACGTGTGGACCGAGTTCGTGGTGCCGCGCGGCGCCGAGACCGTGTGGACGTACGCCGACGGGCTCACCGCCGGTCAGCCGGCCGTCACCCGGCACCGCCTGGGCGAGGGCTCGGCCTGGTACGTGTCCACGCGCCTGGCGGCCCAGGGTCTCGACGCCCTGATCGGCTGGGCGGCCGACGACGCCCGGATCGCGCCGCGCGCCGAGCTGCCGCACGACGTCGAAGTGGTGCGCCGCGTGGGGGAGTCGGGCACGTTCCTCTTCGCCGTCAACCACTCCGCCGCCGACGCCAAGGTGCCGCTCGACGCACACGGCACCGAGTTGCTCACCGGTGAACGGACCGGGGGGCACCTGGGTGTGCCCGCGGGCGGCGTCCGGGTCGTGAAGCTCGACGGCTGAGCCCGTGACCCGTGACGGTATGGATCGGCCGCCGATCCGGGTGCCGCGCCATGCGCCGGCCGCCCGGGACGCCGTACGCGTCGGCGGTCGAACCGGATGCCATGCGATACGGCGGCCGACCCACGGAGCCGTCGGACGTGGCGGCTGGCGCACCAAGCCGTCGCAGGTGACGGCTGACGCGCAAAGCCGTCGAAGTGGCGGCTGACATACCAACCCGTACGTCGCGGCGGTCGGCTCGGCAAGCTGCACGATGCGGCGGTCGGCCGCAGGAGGCCGTTGCGATGCGGCGGCTCATGCACCACCCCGTACGTCGCGGCGGTCGGCTCGGCAAGCCGAACGATGCGGCGGTCGGGCGCACGAGGCCGTTGCGATGCGGCGGCTCATGCACCAACCCGTACGTCGCGGCGGTCGGCCCGGCAAGCCGCACGATGCGGCGGTCGGGCGCACGAAGCCGCCGCGATGCGACGGCTGATCCACCCCCACAGACCCCGGCCGGATTCCGGGGGGACATCCGGTCGGTCATGGCGGCGCCGTGTTCATGCCTTCGGGCACGGCGCCGCCATACACCCCCAAGTCTCCCCACTTCGTCGAAGGGACGACGATGTTCCACGCGAGACGCGCCCTCAGGGCACTGCTGATACCGCTCTTCGCGGGCCTGGCACTCACCACGCTCCCCGCCGGCTCGGCCCACGCCGCCTCCACGCTCACCAACGGCGGCTTCGAGTCGAACGGGACCGGCACGACGACCCCGACCGGCTGGTCCACGTACTCCGCGGGCGGCCAGAACGCGGCCTCCTTCACGGAGTCCGGTGGCCGCAGCGGGAGTTACCGGCTGAGCCACTACTCCGCTTCCGCCTACAAGGTGGAGACCTACCAGTACCTCGACGGGCTGACCAACGGGAACTACAAGCTCACCGCCTGGGTGCGCTCCGGCGGCGGCCAGAACTCCGCCTACCTCGCGCTCAAGAACTGCGGCGGCACGGAACAGCGCACCGATCTGCCCATCTCGGCCAGCGGCTGGATCCGGATCGTCGTGCCCGTCGCGGTGACCAACAACCAGTGCACGATCAGCATCAACTCCGATGCGAAGGCGGGCAACTGGATCAATGTCGACGACCTGACCTTCGCGTCGGGCACGGCGAGCCTGCCCATCAAGGGTTCTGACGTCTCGTCACTCGCCAAGAGCGAGGCCAAGGGCGGCGTCTACAAGAACAGCTCCGGCACGACTGGCGACGCGCTCGCCATCCTCAAGTCCGCCGGACAGAACTACGCGCGCCTCAAGGTGTGGGTGAACCCCGCCGACGGCTACAACAACAAGGCCCGCGTGCTGGCGATGGCCAAGCGCGTCAAGGCGCAGAACATGAAGCTCCTCGTCGACTTCCACTACTCGGACACCTGGGCCGACCCGGGCGCCCAGTCCAAGCCCGCCGCCTGGGCCGGACACTCGTACAGCCAGCTCAGGACCGACGTCTACAACCACACGTACGACGTCCTCAACGCCCTGAAGGCGCAGGGCACCACGGCCGACATGGTGCAGGTCGGCAACGAGATCAACGGCGGCATGCTCTGGAACGAGGGCTCCACCAACAACTGGTCGCAGCTCGCCGGCCTGCTCAACTCCGGCTACGACGCGGTCAAGGCGGTCAACTCGTCCACCACCGTCGCGCTGCACCTTGCCAAGGGCGGCGACCTGTCCGGCACCCGCTGGTGGTTCGACAGCGCGGTCTCCAACGGCGTGAAGTTCGACGTCATCGGGCTGTCGTTCTACGGCTACTGGCACGGTTCGCTCGCCGACTTCCAGACGACCCTGGACGACGCGGCATCGCGTTACAGCAAGCCGGTGTTCCTCGCCGAGACGGCCTACCCCTTCCGTCTGGACAGCGAGGACTCGCACGAGAACATCATCGACCTGTCCAGCGAACTGGTGGCCGGCTACCCCGCCACCACAGCCGGGCAGTCGGCGTGGCTGAGGGACGTGATGAACATCGTGGAGGCCGTCCCGAACGGCCGCGGCCTCGGCCTCTTCTACTGGGAGTCCACCTGGACCGCGGTCAACGGCAACGGCTGGGATCCGACCGACGCCGCCTCCGGCAACGGCTGGGAGAACCAGGCACTGTTCGGCTACGACGACCGGGCGCTTCCGGCGATGTCGCTGTTCAACCGCCGCTGACGGTGTGACGCCGTTGCGTCGGCCGCCGATGACGGCATGACAACGGGGCCCGCTGCTCAGCGGGCCCCGTTGTCATTCGGGCACCAGACGGACGGACGTCACTCCCGCCAGAACGGCTCGCGCAGCTTGAACTTCTGCAGCTTCCCGGTCGCCGTACGCGGCAGCGACTCGACGAAGTCGACCCGCTTGGGGCACTTGAAGCCGGCCAGCCGCGTCCGGCAGTGCGCGATCAACTCCTCGGCGGTCAGCGGTGGTTGATCCGCCGTCACGACCAACGCGGTGACCAGTTCACCCCACTTGGCGTCCGGAATCCCGATGACCGCGACCTCGCGCACGGCCGGATGCGAGGTGATCACGTCCTCCACCTCGATCGACGAGACGTTCTCGCCGCCCGAGATGATGACGTCCTTCTTGCGGTCGGAGATCACCAAGTAGCCCTCGTCGTCGAGGTATCCGCCGTCCCCGGTGTGGAACCAGCCGCCGGCCTGCGCCTTCTCCGTCTCCTCGGGCTGGTCCCAGTAGCCGTCCAGGTTGTGGTTCGAGGCGGTGAGCACCTCGCCGTCCACGTCCACGTCGACCCGTACGCCGAGTGCGGGCACCCCCGCCCGCCCGAGCCGGCGGGCACGCTCGGCGGGCTCCAGGTCGTCCCACTCCGCGCGCCCGCGGTTGACCGTGACGAGCGGTGAGGTCTCGGTGAGCCCGTAGATCTGGATGAACTCCCAGCCCAGCTCGTCCATCACGCGCTCGATGGTGCGGGTCGGCGGCGGCGCGCCCGCGCAGACGATACGAACCCGGTCGCGGCCGGGGATCTCGCCGTCCCAGTCGGCCGCCGCGTCGAGCACGGCGTTCAGGACGGCGGGCGCCGCGCACAGCAGCGTGACACCGTGCCGCTCGACACGGCGCAGGATCTCGGCGCCGTCGACCTGGCGCAGCACGATGTGGCGGCCGCCGACCCCGGTGATGCCGTACGGCATGCCCCAGCCGTTGGCGTGGAACATCGGCAGGGTGTGCAGATAGACGTCGCGGTCGCTGATCGTGGTGTGCAGACCGAACACGGTCGCGTTCAGCCACAGATTGCGGTGCGTCAGCCGAACTCCCTTGGGGCGGGCGGTCGTTCCCGAGGTGTAGTTGATGCTGGCCGTCGCCGCCTCGTCCGGCTCGGCCCACTCCCGCGGCTCGGCGCCGTGCAGGAACAGCTCCTCTTCGTCGTTCTCGCCGAGCACGAGCTTGTGCTTGACGTCGAGGGTGTCGAGCACGTCCGCGCAGGACGCGTCCGCGTAGACGACCGAGGCACCGGAGTGCCGGACGATGTAGTCGATCTCCGGCCGCGTCAGCCGGAAGTTCACCGGTACGAGGACGCGCCCCCAGCCGGAGACACCGAAGAACGAGGTCAGCAGTCGCGCCGAGTTCTGCGAGACCACCGCGACCCGGCCGCCCACCGGGACGTCCAACCGGTCGAGCCGGGCGGCCTGCGCGCGGGCGAGCGCAGCCAGTTCCCGGTACGTGAGTTCGCCGAGGCTCGGCCCCGGCTGCTCCGGTTCGTCGACGACGGCGACGCGGTCCGGATAGACGTGGGCCGCACGGTCGAGGAAGTCACGGACGGTCAGCGGGTAGTACACGACAGCACCTCCGGGTCGGTGGTTCCAACCTACGTACCGGCTACGTACGTACCCCGCTGGTCACCGCGCCTCGCGCACCGCCGCCCGCCTCTCCAGGATCGCGAGCACCCGCTCACCCCAGCGGATGTTCTCGGTCTCGAACGCGATGCCGCCCAGCAGCGTCAGATACGGGCCCACGCGCTCGGCCCCGGCCAGGTACTCCTCCTCGCCGAGGCCTTTCAGCAGCCGCAGCCGAAGCCGTTCGTACCGGGCCAGTTTCCCCCGGGCCCACTCGACGCGCTCCTCGACGCCCGCCCGGACCGCCGCGTCGTCGCCCTCGTCCACGGCCTGGAGCTTGACCAGCAGCTCGTCGCGGATCGCGGTGGGCCGGGGCGGCTCGGCAGTGAAGTCCCGCAGCGCACGCCGGCCCTCCTCCGTCAGCCGGAAGAGCCGCTTGTCCGGCCTGCGCTCCTGCCGCACGACCCGGGCCTCGATCAGCCCCGCGGACGCCATGCGCTCCAGCTCGCGGTACAGCTGCTGGGGAGTGGCCATCCAGAAGTTGGCCACCGACGCGTCGAAGGTCTTCGCCAGGTCGTACCCGGACGCCTCACCGTCGAGAAGCGAAGCCAACAGAGCATTGCGCAGTGCCATGCCAGGAGCGTACTGTCCGACGCACCTAATCAACAAATTGACTACACAGATTATGAGGTGGACTATGAACCCCTTCCGCAAGGCGGTCGAGGACGGCGACCACGCGGCCGTCGTCGACCTGCTCGCCGACGACGTCGTGTTCACCAGCCCGGTGGTCTTCAAGCCCTACGCCGGAAAGGCGATCACCGGCGCGCTCCTGGGTGCTGTCATGCGCGTCTTCGAGGACTTCCGGTACGTCCGGGAGATCGAGAACCCCGATGGCCGCGACATCGTCCTCGTCTTCGAGGCACGGGTGGGCGACCGCGCGATCCAGGGTTGCGACCTCCTGCATTTCGACGAGAACGGCCGCATCGACGACCTCACGGTGATGGTCCGCCCGCTGTCGGCGGCCCAGGCGCTCCAGGTGGCGATGGCGGCGCAGTTCGAGCTCATCGAGCGGGAGGCGTCGGGCGCCTCCTGACCAGGCCGGGTTAGCCTGATCTCCTGCCCCGACCAGGAGACGTACGCCCATGACCGCCCCCCAGTCCGAGACGGTGGACGAACCCGCGGAACTCCGCGCGCCCGCCCGGCGGCCCTCCGTGTGGCACGGGCAGGGGCCGGTCGTGGCGGTGGTCGCGGCGGGCGGCGCCCTCGGCGCCTCGGCGCGCTACGGGGCCTCCCTGCTCTGGCCCGTGCGGACGGGCGGCTTCCCCTGGACCACGTTCGGGGTCAACGTCGTCGGGTGCTTCGTGATCGGCGTCTTCATGGTCCTGATCACCGAGGTGTGGGCGGCCCACCGGCTGGTCCGCCCCTTCTTCGGCACCGGAGTGCTCGGCGGCTTCACCACCTTCTCGACGTACGCCGTCGACATCCAGAAACTGGTCGACGCGGGCCAGCCGCGGACCGGCCTCGCGTATCTGGCCGCGACCCTGGTCGCGGCGCTCACGGCGGTGTGGCTCGCGGTGACGGCGGCGCGCCGCGTACTGGCTTGGAGGCGGCGGCGATGACGACGAGGCTGACGGGTGACGCCCTGCGCGTGACGATCTTCATCGGCGAGCACGACACCTGGCACCACAAGCCGCTGTACTCGCAGATCGTGCACCGGGCGCGCGCCGCGGGCCTCGCCGGTGCGAGCGTGTTCCGCGGCATCGAGGGATTCGGGGCCTCGTCACTGATCCACACCTCGCGGCTGCTGTCCCTGAGCGAGGACCTGCCGGTGGCCGTCGTCATCGTGGACACGGAGGAACGCGTACGCGCCTTCCTGCCGGAGCTCGACGAGTTGGTGGGGGAGGGCCTGGTGATCCTCGACGACTGCGAGGTCATCAGGTACGTCGGCCGCGAGGAGCCCTCCGACGGAAAGAGCGGAAAGAGCGGCAAGAGCAGCCGGGGCGTCCGGGGCGGCAAAGGGCCCGACACGGGCGGGAAAGGTAAGAAGGCGTTGTGAACTGGGTGTTGGTGATCGCGGGCGGAATGATCGGCGCGCCGCTGCGCTACCTCACCGACCGCGCGGTGCAGTCCCGCCATGACACGGTCTTCCCCTGGGGCACCTTCACCGTGAACGTCGTCGGCTGCCTGATCCTGGGCACCCTCACCGGAGCGGCCGCGGCCGGAGCGGCCTCCTCGCACCTCCAGCTGCTGCTCGGCACCGGTCTGTGCGGGGCGCTCACCACGTACTCGACGTTCTCGTACGAGACCCTGCGGCTGACCGAGGACGGGGCCCGCTTCTATGCCGCCGTCAACGTGGTCGCGAGCGTGGTCGCAGGACTGGGCGCGGCATTTGTGGGAGTTTCGGTGGCCCAGGCCCTCTGGGTGTAGGGCACGGCGTCACACCCGGGCGTAGTAGGACTGACCTCTCGCGCATCCGCCCATCAGAACTGGATCCCATGAGCGCCATCTCCGTCGGTCAGGCCGTCGTCCTCGGAGCCGTCGAAGGGGTGACCGAGTTCCTCCCCGTCTCCTCTACCGGCCACCTGAAGATCACCGAGGGGCTCATGGGCCTCCCCGTGGACGACGACGCCGTCGTCGGCTTCTCCGCCGTCATCCAGGTCGGCGCCATCGCCGCGGTGCTCGTCTACTTCTCCAAGGACATCGTGCGGATCGTCTCCGCCTGGTTCCGCGGCCTGAAGAACCGCGAGGAACGCCACCACCACGACTACCGGTTCGCCTGGTGGGTGATCTTCGCGACCATCCCCATCGTGGTCGTCGGCCTGGCCGCGAAGCCCCTGATCGATGGCCCCCTCGCCTCGCTCTGGGTGGTCGCGGGCTCCCTGATCGTCGGCAGCGGGGTGATGTGGGCGGCCGACCAGATGGGCCGGCACAAACGCGGCGAGGACGACACCACCTTCAAGGACACGATGCTCGTGGGCGGTTCGCAGATCCTGGCGCTGCTCTTCCCCGGCTTCTCCCGCTCGGGCGCCACCATGTCGACCGCCCTCATCCTCGACCTCGACCGCGTCGCGGCCACCCGCCTCTCCTTCTTCCTCGGCATCCCCGCCCTGACCGGCGCCGGCCTGTACGAGCTGAAGGACGCGCTGGGCACGGGAACGGGGGCGGCACCGCTGGTCGTGGGGACGGCGGTGTCCTTCGTGGTGGCGTACGGATCGATCGCATGGCTGCTCAAATTCGTCGCGAAGCACTCCTTCAACACGTTCGTGATCTACCGGATCGTGGCCGGGCTGCTGCTCTTCGGCCTGCTCGGCACCGGTGTGCTCTGAGCGAGCGAAAGGGACAGGACCGGTGTACCGGGCTCCCACCCTTGACAGTCACCTCCCGTTCCCCCCAGGATCACCCCCGTGAACCTGTCAGACAGCCAGACAGCTGGCCAGCCGCCACGGCGTATCAGTGCGATGGAAGCGGTGCTCGGGTACCTGCGCGGTGCCATTGAGCGCGGCGAGTACGCGGTGGGGGACAAGCTGCCCTCCGAGGCGGAGCTCTGCCGGCAGCTGGAGGTCAGCCGGCCGGTGCTGCGGGAGGCGTTGCGGGCCCTGCAGACGATGGGGCTGACCGTGTCCCGGACCGGCAAGGGCACCTTCGTCCTGTCGAACGGGCCGGTCGAGGACCCCACCTTCGGCGACTACGCGGCCAGTGACCTGCTGGAGGTCCGGCGGCACGTCGAGATCCCCGTCGCGGGCTACGCCGCCGCCCGCCGCACACCCGAGGACCTCGACCACCTCGCCCACCTCCTCGACCGGATGGAGCGCGAGACCGACACCACCGCGTGGGTGGCCATGGACACGCTCTTTCATCTGGCCGTCGCGCAGGCCGCCCAGAACCCGGTCTTCCGTCGCGTGATCGAGGAGATCCGCGACGCGCTGGCCCGCCAGTCGGCGTTCCTCAACGAACTGGGCGGCCGCCGCGAGCAGTCCAACCGCGAGCACCGCGCCATCGTCGAGGCACTCATCGACGGCAGCGAGCACGACGCGACCGAGGCCATGGCGCACCACCTCGACCGCGTCGAGACGACCCTCACGGAGATCGTGCGCCCCGAGCGCGCGGACCAGACGGATCCCCCCACGGAATCCCCCGCAGCACCCCCCACGGAAGGCGGACCCAAGGCGTGAGCGAGCAGTCCCTCGAAAAAGAGACCGGGCAGATACGGAAACCGGGCGGTCACGTCGACGCCGGTGACGCGGGGTACAGCAAGTCCCTGAAGTCCCGCCACGTCAACATGATCGCCATCGGCGGAGCCATCGGCACGGGCCTCTTCCTCGGTGCCGGCGGCCGCCTCGCCGAAGCGGGCCCTTCCCTCTTCATCGCGTACGCCGTCTGCGGTGTCTTCGCCTTCCTGGTCGTACGGGCCCTCGGCGAACTCGTCCTCTACCGACCGTCCTCCGGTGCCTTCGTCTCGTACGCCCGGGAGTTCCTCGGCGAGAAGGGCGCGTACGTCGCGGGCTGGATGTACTTCCTCAACTGGGCCACCACCGGCATCGCCGACATCACCGCCGTGGCGGTCTACACCCACTACTGGGACATGTTCTCCGACATCCCGCAGTGGGTGCTCGCCCTCATCGCACTCGCCGTCGTCCTCACCGTGAACCTCATCTCGGTGAAGATGTTCGGCGAACTCGAATTCTGGTTCGCGATCATCAAGGTCGGCGCGCTGGTCGCCTTCATGCTGATCGGCATCTTCCTGCTGGTCACCCAGCGCCAGGTCGACGGGACGACCCCCGGCCCGTCCCTGATCACCGACAACGGCGGCGTCTTCCCCAACGGCCTGCTGCCGATGCTCCTGATCATCCAGGGCGTCGTCTTCGCCTACGCCTCCGTCGAACTGGTCGGTGTCGCGGCGGGCGAGACGGAGAACCCCGAGAAGATCATGCCGAAGGCCATCAACTCCATCATGTGGCGCGTCGGCCTCTTCTACGTCGGCTCCGTGCTGCTGCTCTCGATGCTGCTCCCCTGGAACAAGTACACCGGCGGGGAGAGCCCGTTCGTCACCGTGCTCTCCAACATCGGTATCCCGGCGGCCGGCGGCGTGATGAACCTCGTCGTCCTCACGGCGGCCATGTCTTCGCTCAACTCCGGCCTGTACTCCACCGGCCGCATCCTGCGCTCCATGGCGATGTCCGGCTCCGCACCCCGCTTCACCGGAGTCATGAGCCGCAGCCAGGTCCCGTACGGCGGAATCCTGCTCACCAGCGGAATGTGCGTGCTCGGCGTCGGACTCAACTTCGTCGTCCCCGCCGACGCGTTCGAGATCGTGCTGAACTTCGCGGCGATCGGCATCCTCGCCACCTGGGGCATGATCATGATCTGCCACCTGCAGTTCTGGCGGAAGACCGAAGAGGGCGAACTGGAGCGCCCGAGCTACCGCCTGCCGGGCTCGCCCTGGACCGAACTCGTCACGCTCTTCTTCCTCGCCTCCGTGCTCGTCCTGATGTACGCCGACGGGGGAGCGGGCCGCACGACGGTCCTGTGCCTGCCGCTGATCATGGCGGCCCTGGTAGCGGGCTGGTACGGCGTGCGCGGCCGAGTAGCGGCAGTACGAAAGGCCGGAGCGGACGCGTGACCACCAACACCCTTACCAACTACGGCAGTTCACTCGCCCAGGCGCCCTCCGTCCGGGAACCCCTGCACGCGCCCGTCGCCCACCTCATCCGCGGTGGCGTCATCGAGGGAATCCACTACGGCTCGGTCGTCGTGCTCGCCGCGGACGGCAGCGTGGAACTGCAGATCGGTGACATCGAGGCGGCCTTCTACCCACGCTCGGCACTCAAACCCGTCCAGGCCGTGGCCCTGTTGCGGGCCGGGCTGCCACTCGACGGCGACCTGCTCGCACTGACAGCCGCCAGCCACTCCGGCGAGGAACGGCATCTCGCCGGCACCCGGCGGATCCTGGAGCTCGCCGGACTCACCGAGGGTGAGCTGCGCAACGTCACGGACCTGCCCTTCGACCCGGTCGTCCGCGAGGACTGGATCCGCACCGGACGACTGCCGTCGAGGCTCGCGCAGAACTGCTCGGGCAAACACGCCGCGATGCTCTACACGGCACACCTGAACGGCTGGTCGCTCGATGACTACCTCGACCCCGCGCACCCGCTCCAGCAGGCGATCGCGGAGATCGTCGAGGACCTGACCGGCCAGGGCATCGCCCAGGTCGCGGTCGACGGCTGCGGCGCCCCGCTGTTCTCCGTCTCACTGCACGGCCTCGCCCGCGCCGCCGCCCGGATCACGACGGCCCCGCCCGGCACCCCCGAGGCACAGGTGGCCGACGCGATGCGCGAGCACGCCGAGATGGTGTCGGGTTCCGGCCGCGACGTCGCCGCGCTGATGCGGGCCGTGCCGGGACTGCTCACCAAGGACGGTTTCGAAGGCGTACAGGTCGCGGCCCTCCCGGACGGCCGGGCGGTCGCCGTGAAGATCGCGGACGGCGCGGACCGGGCACGCGTCCCGGTGACCGCGGCGGCGCTCGCACGCGCGGGCGTGAACCCGGCCGCACTCGCCGAGTTCGCCGGAGCCCCACTCCTCGGCGGCGGAGAGGTGGTCGGCAGCATCCGACCGGCCAGGGCCCTCGAACCCCTCACAGCTCCGACGCCCTGAGAAACGTACGCCCACGCCCCACTCACCCACTCCACCAGGAAGACGCGTACCACCATGACCGTCCGCAGTGAGCACGACCTGCTCGGCCACCGTGACGTCCCCGCCGAGGCGTACTGGGGTGTCCACTCCCTGCGCGCCAAAGAGAACTTCCCCATCACCGGCACGCCGATTTCCTCTTACCCGCACCTCATCGACGCGCTCGCCGCCGTCAAGGAGGCCGCCGCCCGCGCCAACGAGGAACTCGGCCTGCTCGCCCCCGAGAAGGCCGCCGCGATCATCGAGGCCTGCCGGGAGATCCGCGCCGGAAAGCTGCACGACCAGTTCGTCGTGGACGTCATCCAGGGCGGCGCCGGCACCTCCACCAACATGAACGCCAACGAGGTAGTAGCCAACCGGGCGTTGGAGCTCCTGGGCCACGCCAAGGGCGAGTATCAGCACCTGCACCCGAACGAAGATGTCAACCTCGGCCAGTCGACCAACGACGTCTACCCCACGGCCGTCAAGGTCGCCACGGTCTTCGCGGTGCACGAACTGCTCAAGGCGATGGCCGTGCTCCAGGACGCCTTCGCCGCCAAGGCCGTCGAGTTCCGCGACGTGCTGAAGATGGGCCGTACGCAGTTGCAGGACGCGGTGCCCATGACGCTCGGGCAGGAGTTCTCGGCGTACGCGGTGATGCTGGACGAGGACCGCAGCCGGCTGGCCGAGGCCGTCGAACTCATCCACGAGATCAACCTGGGCGCGACCGCCATCGGCACCGGCCTCAACGCACCCCCCGGATACGCCGAGGCCGCGCGCCGCCACCTCGCTCAGATCACCGGGCTGCCGCTGGTCACCGCCGCCAACCTGGTCGAGGCCACCCAGGACTGCGGCGCCTTCGTGCAGATGTCAGGCGTCCTCAAACGCATCGCCGTCAAGCTCTCCAAGAGCTGCAACGACCTGCGCCTGCTGTCCTCCGGACCGCGCGCGGGCTTGAACGAGATCAACCTGCCGCCGGTCCAGGCCGGTTCGAGCATCATGCCGGGCAAGGTGAATCCGGTGATCCCCGAGGTCGTCAACCAGGTCGCCTTCGAGGTGATCGGCAACGACGTCACCATCACCATGGCGGCGGAGGCCGGTCAGCTCCAGCTGAACGCCTTCGAGCCGATCATCCTGCACTCGCTCTCCGAGAGCATCACGCATCTGCGAGCCGCCTGCCTCACGCTCGCCGAGCGATGCGTCTCCGGAATCACGGCCAACACGGACATGCTCCGCGCGACCGTCGAGAACTCCATCGGCCTCGTCACCGCGCTCAACCCCCACATCGGGTACTCGGCGGCCACGGACATCGCGAAGGAGGCCCTCGCGACGGGGCGCGGCGTTGCCGAACTCGTCCTCGAAAAGGGCCTGCTGCCGGCCGACACACTTGCTGCGCTGCTCCGGCCGGAGGTATTGGCCGGGTCTCAGGTTGGCTGAGCGCTGCGAGGTGCGGCTCCGTCGTGGCTGGTCGCGCAGTTCCCCGCGCCCCTAAAGGACTGGGGTGGCTCGGGTTGGTTTGTAGGGTGCGGGTCGGCTGTGGCTGGTCGCGCAGTTCCCCGCGCCCCTGAAAAGACGAAAGACCGGGGGACTTGGGACGGTGTGATCACTGCGGGCCCGGTGGGGGCTGGGTGCGCAGTTCCCCGCGCCCCTAAAAAGCGGCCGGGGTTTTGACCGTTGCCCCCACTCAGCCGCTGTCGGCCTTCCGGCGT
>NZ_JBFAHW010000047.1:0-79104 GCF_040654355.1 Streptomyces sp. NPDC050704
GTGCCCGGTGCGCACCGGGCACTCCCGCCGACCGACCGACGCCTCCGTAAACGACGCAACTATCCCTTTTCTGGGGGCTTTTGAGACCTCGCGATGATTCAGTTCGGTCAAGTCTTGCTCGAATACGTACGTGCATGGCGTGCTCTTCCGGAACGATGCGGCACGGACCGCGTGACGCGCGGTCCTGACCCCCCTCACCGTTCTGAGAGAGCTCCATGAGAAGAACCGCAGCCGTACTGTGCGGCGCCACCGTTGTGCTGGCCGGGACACTCACCGCCGCCCCCGCCAACGCCAGTGCGTCGAACACCGCGAACACCGCCCGGTCGGCTCAGGCCGCCCGGACCGCCCAGACCGCGAAGGTCGGTTGGAAGGCGTGCGGTACGGACGACACCCCGACGCTCCAGTGCGCGTCGCTGAAGGTGCCGCTCGACCACGCGAAGCCGCAGGGCAGGAAGATCACCCTGGCGCTGACCCGCGTACCGCACACCTCGAAGACGTACCAGGGCCCGCTGCTGGCCAACCCGGGCGGCCCCGGCGGCAGCGGTCTGGGCATGGCCGGCTTCGTCGCCTCCTCCCTGCCCAAGGAGGTCGCGGCCCAGTACGACGTCATCGGCTTCGACCCGCGTGGCGTGGGCGAGAGCACGCCCGCCCTGGACTGCAAGCCGGGTCACTTCGACCCGGTGCGCCCGGACTCCGTACCGAGCACGTCCGCGATCGAGACGGCCAACCTCTCCCGCGCCAAGGCCTTCGCCCAGGCATGCGGCAAGAAGTACGCGGACCTCCTGCCGTACATCAACACACTCAGTGCCGTGCGGGACATGGACTCGATCCGCAAGGCCCTCGGCGCGAAGAAGATCAACTACTTCGGCTACTCGTACGGCACCTACCTCGGCGCGGTCTACGCCAAGCTGTACCCCGAGCGGGTGCGGCGCCTGGTGCTGGACTCGATCGTCGACCCGACCGGGGTCTGGTACGACTCCAACATCCAGCAGGACTACGCCTTCGACAAGCGCCACAAGGCACTCATGGCGTGGATCGCCAAGTACGACTCCACGTACAAGCTCGGCACCGACCCGGCGAAGGTCGAGGCCAAGTGGTACGCCATGCGGGCGGACCTCGCCAAGAAGCCGGCGGGCGGCAAGGTGGGCGCCTCCGAGCTGGAGGACATCTTCATACCCGGCGGTTACAACAACGCCTACTGGCCCACCCTCGCCAAGACGTTCGCGGCCTACGCCAACGACCACGACACCGCCGCGCTGGTCACGGCGTACGACAACATCGCCGCCATCGACGCCTCCGGCGACAACGGCTACAGCATCTACACCTCCGTGCAGTGCAGTGACGCGTCCTGGCCGCGCGACTGGAACCAGTGGCGCAAGGACAACTGGGCCGTGTACGAGAAGGCCCCGTTCATGGCCTGGAACAACGCCTGGTACAACGCGCCGTGCGCGTTCTGGCCGACGAAGTCGCAGAAGCCGGTGAACGTCGCCAACTCCAAGCTGCCGCCGGCCCTGCTGTTCCAGGCGACGGACGACGCGGCCACCCCGTACCAGGGCGGTGTCACCATGTCCCGGCTGCTGCGCGGCTCCAGCCTGGTGGTGGAGGAGGGCGGCGGCAACCACGGCATCACGCTGAGCGGCAACGCCTGCCTCGACAAGCACCTGGCGACGTACCTCACCAACGGCAAGCTGCCGCACGGCAGCGGCGTCGCCGACGCGGTCTGCGAGAAGCTGCCCGACCCGAAGCCGCCGACGACGGCGGCGAAGGTGTCGGGCGCGGTACAGCCGGCCGTCGACACGGTCGCCCGCACCTTGTCCGGGGTTCTCGGCCACGGTCGCTGAGCGGACATGAGAGCTGAGCGGACATGAGAGAAGGGCGCCCCGCAAACGCGGGGCGCCCTTGTCCGTGTGCGGGGGAAGGTCAGAGCTTCTCGATCACGTAGTCGACGCACTTCGTGAGTGCCTCGACGTCCGCCGGGTCGACCGCCGGGAACATCGCGACGCGGAGCTGGTTGCGGCCGAGCTTGCGGTAGGGCTCGGTGTCGACGATGCCGTTGGCGCGCAGGACCTTGGCGACGGCGGCCGCGTCGACCTCGTCCGAGAAGTCGATCGTGCCGATGACCTGCGAGCGCTTGGCCGGGTCGGTGACGAACGGGTTCGCGTACTTGACGTCCTCGGCCCAGCCGTAGAGCGTGCGCGAGGAGGTCGCCGTGCGGCGGACCGACCAGTCCAGGCCGCCCTGGCCGTTCAGCCACTCCAACTGGTCGTTCAGCAGGAACAGGGTGGCGAGGGCCGGGGTGTTGTACGTCTGGTTCTTGCGGGAGTTGTCGATCGCCGTCGGCAGCGAGAAGAACTCCGGAATGTGGCGGCCGGACGCGTGGACGCGCTCGGCGCGCTCGATCGCGGCCGGCGAGAAGATCGCGATCCACAGGCCGCCGTCCGCGGCGAACGACTTCTGCGGGGCGAAGTAGTAGACGTCCGTCTCGGCGATGTCGACCGGCAGGCCGCCCGCGCCGGAGGTGGCGTCCACCACGACGAGGGAGCCCTCGTCGGCGCCCGCGATCCGCTTGATGGGAGCGGCGACACCGGTGGAGGTCTCGTTGTGGGTGAGGGCGTAGACGTCCACGCCCGCCTCGGCCACCGGCTCCGGGTGCGTGCCCGGGTTGGAGGTGATGACGTCGGGCTCGGCCAGCCAGGGAGCCAGCTTGGCCGCCTTCGCGAACTTCGACGAGAACTCGCCGAACGTGAGGTGCTGCGACCTGTTCTCGATCAGGCCGTGCGTCGCCACGTCCCAGAACGCGGTCGAGCCGCCGTTGCCGAGCACGACCTCGTAGCCCTCGGGGAGGGAGAAGAGGCTGCTCACGCCCTCGCGGACCTTGCCGACCAGGTTCTTGACGGGTGCCTGCCGGTGGGACGTGCCCATCAGCGACGTGCCGGTGGCGGCGAGCGCGGCCAGCGACTCCGTACGCACCTTGGAGGGGCCCGCGCCGAAACGTCCGTCGGCGGGCTTGATGTCAGCGGGGATCTGGATATCAGCCACGGTGGGAGCCTATCCGTTTCGTGAAACCTGGTGGAAACGCGGTCCGGCCGGTGAGACGAGGTGTCCACGGGCGCGAGGCCGATTCAGTGGGCGGTCCCGGTCGTCATCCGTCATCCGGGCCCGCCCCCAAGAGCCGGAGTAGGCGTGAAACGCACGGGCAGTTCCGTGAGTCCGCGCAGCCACGGGGAGGGGCGGCGCGTCAACGACCCGGCGGGTACGGCGAGATCGATGTCCGGCAGGCGGTCCAGTACGACCTCGATGGCCGTACGCGCGATGACCTCGGCGATCTCCTGCGCCGGGAACGGGCACCGGTGCTCGCCGTGGCCGAAGGAGAAGTGTGCGCTGTTGCCGCCGGTGAGGGCGGAGCCGTGGGTGCGGACCTGCGGGTCGTGGTTGGCGCCCTGGAGGCCGAGCAGCAGCAGGTCGCCGGCGCGGACGGGACGGCCGCCGAGCCGGGTGTCGCGGGAGGCCCAGCGGCCGGCCGCGTTCTGGGCGGGGGTGTCCTCCCACAGGACCTCGTTCATGGCCTCGGGGACGCTGTGCCGGCCGCCGAACAGCGAGGCCGCGAAACGGTCGTCCGTCAGCATCAGCCGCAGCGAGTTGCCGATCCAGTCGGCGGTCGGCTGGTGGCCCGCGGCCATCATGACGATGAGGTCCTGGGTGATCTCCTCGTTCGTGAAGCCGCCCGGACCGCCATGGAGATGCCCTGAACGTGCCGCTGTCGCGAGCATGCGGCCGACCACGTCGTCCGCCGGCCGGGCCGCCCGGTCCGCGACCAGCCGGGCCATGGCGGCGGCCACGTGCAGCTGCCCGGCGATGGCGTTCTGCCGCCCGTCGAGCATGTCGTTCAGGGCGCCGACCAGCCCCGGGCCCTGGCTGTCGGCGAGGCCGAAGAGGGTGGCGAGGACGCGCACGGGCAGCAGCGCCGCGTAGTCCGCGACGAGGTCCGCCGCGCCCTTGGCGCACACCGCGTCGATCAGCTCGTCGGCCGACCGCTCGGCGAGGGCGCGCAGTTCGAAGGGGTCGACGGCTTCGAGGGCGTCACTGATCAACGCGGCACGCTCGTGGTGCCGTTCGCCGACGGTGTGCAGGACGGAGGACCGCCCGCGGCCGATCACCGGCAGCAGCGGCCAGTCGTCGGGGACGCGGTCCCACTGGTTCCACAGCTCCGAGTCGCGGCTGAACAGCACGGGATCGCCTGTGACCTGGTGCAGCTCGCGGTAGCCGATGACGAGCCACGCCGGTACTCCGCCGTCGAGCAGCACCGGCACCACGGGCCCGTACTCGCGCCGCAACTCCCGGTAGAGCTCGGCGGGTTCGGCCTGGAACCGGGGCCCGTTCAGGGGCACGGGAACGGTCGCCCCCAGCGGCGTACGAGTGTCGGAGGTACGAGTGTCAGAGGTTGCGGAGTCCAACGAGCACCTGCTCCAGGATGTCGTGATCGGGAAGACCGGCGAGTACGACCCTGCGCGGATGGCGGGCGCTGACGCGGCCCCCGGCGAGGAGGTCGCAGAGCAGGATCTTCGTGATGGTCAGCGGCAGCCCCAGCTCGGCGGCGACCTCCGCGACCGCGGTGGGCCGTTCGGTGAGGCGCAGGATCGCCGAGTGCTCCGACTGCATGCCCGGGGCCGGACCGCACTCGGCGACGATCAGCGTCACCAGGTCGAACGGGGTGTGGGGCGCGGACCGGCTGCGTCCTCCGGTGACGGTGTAGAGCCGGTCGGGCGCGTCGTCCCTGCCCGGCCGGCTCATGACGTACGTGGCTGCGCGCTCAGATGTCCGCCGAGCTGCTCCACGAGCTCGCCCATGTTGTGCCCGACGAGCCCGGCGTCGGCCTCCTCGGTCGTGATCACGGCCAGATGGGCGCCCTGGCCCGCCTCCACGATGAACAGGACCCCGCCGTAGAACTCGGCCATCGCCGTCCGCACGCCCCCGCTGCCGTCCCCGAACTCCGCGGACGCGCCGTGGGACAGCGACTGGATCCCGGCGGCGATCGCGGCGAGCTGGTCGGCCTGGTCGACGGAGAGCTCCGGCGTACGGCACAGCTTCAGGCCGTCCCTGGAGAGCACGAGCGCGTGCCGGGCACCCGGGGTGCGCGCCAGCAGACCCTCGACGAGCCAGGCGAGCCGCTCGTCGGCGGTCGAGGTGACGCCGGGGCCGCCGTTGACGCCCGTGACGCCGGTGGTGCCGGTGATGCCTATGGGGCCGGTGGGGCCGGTCATGAAGTGGGGTCGCCTTCCGGGTGGGAGGTGGCAGGGTTCGTACGGGCTTGAGCTTGTACGGGCTCGACAGCGGCCCTGCCCCGGACGGCCTGGCGGAAGCTGCTGAAGCGGGCGGCGCGGGCCATCACGTCGTCGGGGGCGGAGCGAGGGGCGCCGGGGGCGCCGGGTGCGGCCGGGTACTGGGTGCCGGAGCGATCGGCCTGCGTCTGTGCCTGTGCCTGTGCCTGCGCTTGCGCCTGTCGGGTCCGGGCCTCGGCCTCGGCGTCGGCCTCCGACTCGGCGAGGGTGCTGCCGCGGCGGCGCTTGGGGAGGCTGCCGGTGTGGTCGGCGGCGGGCCGGACGGGCGACTCGTGGGTCGGGACGGGATCGGGGTCCAGGTCGGAGACGGCGCGGGCGGCGGCGTACGACTCCTGGGGTTGGGACCGGGGTCGGGGCCGGGGCGGCGGGAAGGGCGCCGCGGGCTCGTGGGCGGTCGGTGCCGGAGCCGGGGTGGGGGTCCGAGTCCGGGTCTGGCCCGGGTTCGCGAGGATGTCCTGCGGGATGAGGACCAGGACGCCCGTGCCGCCGCGCGCGGAGGGGCGGAAGGAGATCTTCAGGCCGTACTTGCGGGCGAGACGGCCGACGACCGTGAGGCCGAGGCGGGTGCCGGTGAGGCCGCCGAGCTCCGCCTCCTCACCGGAGACGGCGCGCTCGGCGCGGCGTAACTGCACCTCGCCCATGACCAGGCCGCTGTCCTCCACGGAGACGATGACCCCGGCCGGAACCTCCTCTACGTAGACGTGCACTTCGGCCGTCGGCGGGGAGAAGTTCGCGGCGTTGTCGAGGATTTCGGCGAGTGCGTGCATCACGCCCTCGGCGGCGTGCCCGGCCACGGCGGCCTCGCTGGCCGAGTGGACGCGGATGCGCCGGTAGCCGCTGATGCGGCCCATCGCGCCGCGCAGGATCGACTCCATGACGATCGGCCGCGCCCAGCGGCGGCCCGAGCGGGCGCCCGTGAGCACGGCGACGGAGTCGGCGAGGCGGCCCGCCTGCGCGGTGCGGTGGTCGAGGTGGAGGAGGTCGGCGAGTACGTCCTCGTCGGAGTGCCGCTCCTCCATCGCGCGCAGGTCGGCGAGCATGCTGGTGGCCAGGGCCTGCAGCCGGCCCGCGGTGTTGGCGGCCGCGGAGATCGCGGCGGCGCAGTCGGTCCTCGCCTGCCGCAGTTCGTCGCTCACGCGCGCGTGGTCCGCGCTCAGGCGGGTGCGCTCCCGGTCGAGTTCGGCGGCCAGGCGGACCTTCTGGTGGGCGTTCTGCTCGGCCATCCGTGCGCGCTGCCGGTCGAACTCGTCGGTGAGCCGGGCGCGTTCGAGGGCGGCCTCCTCGGTGACGCGGGCCCGTTCCCGGAGCAGCCGGCCGGCGTCCTGGGCGGCCGCTTCGAGGCGGCGGCGCAGCAGGCGCGACTTCTGCACGGCGTGGCTCGCCACGGCGACGGCCGCGCACAGCAGGACCGCGGCGGCGCCCGCGCTCCACGCGAGGGGCGCGCGCACCGACGCGGGGGCCAGGGCGAGCGCGGCGCCGACGGCGAGCGCGGCCGGTACGGCGGTGAGGAGCGGGGCGGGCACGACGGCACGAAGACGAGGCCGTTCGTCTCCGGGGCGCGTGAGGGACGTCCGATCTGGGGTGGGACGCGCTTGCGGGGTGGGCGCGGTCATGAATCGTGTCCTCGGTCGTGTCCTGGGCGGGATGCGACACCTGGTGCTCAACTGGCGGTCACTATATGGGAGTTCGTGATCGGAACGGGTGGGTTTCGGAACGGCGCTCACAATTCGTCCGTGATTCGAGACGACTCACTTTTGATCACTTTTGATCGCCGCGAGTGACTGTCAGTGACGGGAGGCATCCTTGGAGACATGAGGGATGGCATGGCGGACGGCACGACACAGGGCAGGGCGCACGGCATGACGGAATCGGACCTAGCGGAGCTGCGGGCCGGTCTGCAGAAGGCCGTGCGCGGAGAGGTCGCCTTCGACGCGACCGCACGGGCGCTGACGACCATGGACGCGTCCAACTACCGGCGTGTACCGCTGGGGGTGGTCGCGCCCAGAGACGCCGACGACGTGGCGGCGGCACTGTCCGTGTGCGCGCGGCTCGGCGTGCCGGTCGTCGCGCGCGGCGGGGGCACGTCGATCGCGGGCCAGGCGACGGGCACCGGTGTGGTCCTGGACTTCACCCGCCACATGAACCGGATCGTGTCCCTGGACGCGGCGGCGCGAACGGCGGTGGTCCAGCCGGGAGCCGTACTCGACCGCCTCCAGGAGGCGGCCGCCCCGCACGGCCTGCGGTTCGGCCCCGACCCCTCCACCCACAGCCGGTGCACCCTCGGCGGAATGATCGGCAACAACTCGTGCGGCTCCCACTCGGTGGCCTGGGGCACGACGGCCGACAGCGTGAGCGGACTCTCCGTGGTGACGGCCAGGGGCGAGTCCCTGACGCTCGGCCAGTCCTGGACAGGTGCTCCGGAGGGGCTGCGGACCTTGGTGGACGCGGAGTTGGGGCGCCTGCGCACCGGCTTCCCGGACCTCCCACGCCGCATTTCGGGGTACGCGCTGGACGCGCTGCTCCCCGAGAAGGGCGCCGACGTCGCCCGCTCCTTCTGCGGCTCCGAGGGCACCCTGGGCGTGCTCACGGAGGCGGTCGTACGGCTGGTGGAGTCCCCGCGCGCGCGTGCGCTGGCCGTGCTGGCGTACGCGGACGAGAGCGCGGCCGCCTCGGCCGCGGCGGGCCTCCTGCCGTACGGACCGCTGACGGTGGAGGGCATGGCCGCCGATCTCGTACCGCCGGACGCGGGGCTGCCCAAGGGCGGGGCCTGGCTGTTCGTGGAGACGGGCGGCACGACGGCGGCGGAGGCACGCGCGCGTGCGGACGCGATCGTGCGCGCCGCGGACGTCGTCGACTCCCTCGTGGTCACCGACCCGGCCGCACAGCGCACCCTGTGGCGCATCCGCGAGGACGCGAGCGGCACGGCGACCCGCATGCTCGACGGCACCGAGGCATGGCCCGGCTGGGAGGACTGCGCGGTGCCGCCGCCCCGACTGGGGGAGTACCTCAGGGACTTCAGGGCGTTGCTGACCTCCCACGGGCTGCGCGGAACCCCGTACGGCCACTTCGGCGACGGCTGCATCCACGTACGCATCGACTTCGACCTCCTCTCCCGCGAAGGCATCGCCCGCTTCCGCACCTTCTCCGAGGAACTGGCGGAACTGGTGGTCTCCCACGGGGGCTCACTCTCCGGGGAGCACGGGGACGGGCAGGCGCGGGCCGAACTGCTCCCGAAGATGTACGGCGAGGAGATGGTCGGCCTCTTCGAGCGCGCGAAGGCGGTCTGGGACCCGGACGACCTGCTGAACCCCGGAATGCTGGTGCGGCCCGCGCCCCTGGACTCGAACCTCCGGTTCGCCGTCCTCCCGCGCGAACCGGTGGACGTGGCCTTCGGCTACCCGCACGACGGCGGGGACTTCTCGGCGGCGGTACGCAGGTGCGTGGGCGTGGCCAAGTGCCGCACGGAGACGACCGGTCCGGGCTCGTCCACCGTCATGTGCCCCTCCTTCCGCGCGACCGGCGAGGAGGAGCACTCCACGCGCGGCCGGGCGCGGCTGCTGCACGAGATGCTGGCGGGCGAGGTGGTGACCGACGGCTGGGCCTCCACGGAGGTCCGCGACGCGCTGGACCTGTGCCTGTCCTGCAAGGGCTGCCGCTCCGACTGCCCGGTCGGCGTCGACATGGCCACGTACAAGGCGGAGTTCCTGCACCACCACTACGAGGGCCGCCGACGCCCGGCCGCGCACTACTCGATGGGCCGGTTGCCACTGTGGCTGCGGACGGTCTCGCGGCTGCGAGCGGCTCGCCCGGCCAACTTCCTCGCCTCGGTAGGGGTGTTGGGCGGCGTGGCGAAGCGGCTGGGCGGGATCGCGCCCGAGCGTGCGATCCCCCGGCTGGCGGAGGAGACGTTCCGGCGGTGGTTCGAGCGACGCGGGGCCGATGATGGCGGTGTCGGTGGTGTCGGTGGTGTCGGTGGTGACGGCGGTGGCGGCGGTGACGGCGGGGCTGGGTCGGTGCCGGACCCGGGTGACGAGGGAGCCGCGCCCACCACCCTCCTCCTCCCCGACACCTTCACGAACCACCTCTCGCCCGAGGTGGGCCGGGCGGCCGTACGGGTCCTGGAGGACGCGGGCCGTCGGGTGGTCCTGCCGCCGCCCGGGGTGTGCTGCGGCCTGACGTACGTCTCCACGGGCCAACTCGACCGCGCCCGCACGGTGATGAGGCGCACGCTGGACCGCATGGAACCCCTCTTGGGCGGGAGCGGGAGCGAGGGTGAGGTCGCGGGCGAGGTCGAGCCGCTCGTCGTTCTGGAGCCGAGCTGCGCCGCCGCCTTCCGTACGGACCTCCCCGAACTCCTCCACGACGACCCGCGCGCCCGCCGCCTCGCCGACTCGGTGGTGACGTTCGCCGAGGCCCTGGAACGGCAGGCACCGAACTGGACCCCGCCCCGCCTCGACCGCCCGGCCGTCGGCCAGACCCACTGCCACCAGCACGCGGTACTCGGCGACGCGGCCGACCGCCGCCTGCGCACGGCGGCGGGCCTGGACGGCGAACTCTCCGGCGGCTGTTGCGGCCTCGCAGGAAACTTCGGCTTCGAGAAGGGCCACTACGAGGTGTCCGTCGCCTGCGCGGAGGAACAGCTGCTCCCGGCGGTGCGCGCAGCGGCGGAGGGGACGGTGGTACTGGCGGACGGCTTCTCCTGCCGAACGCAGCTGGAGCAGCTGGGGGAGACCCGGGGCCGCCATCTGGCAGAAGTACTGGCGGAGGCCCTGACGGAACGGTAAGCGATTGGAAGGTTTGGGACACCCGGGAGCAGCCTGGACTGTCCCAAACCTTCCAATCACCTTGGTATGCGTGGGGGGCTGGTGGGGATTGTAAGGTGCTTCGGGGGTTTACAGTCCTTGCCTGGTTCATTACTCTGTACTTTGTAGTGCAGCATGGTGTACAGGTTCAAGCTTCTTGGGTGGCCCTCGTGAGACTTTCCCGCGTAGAGCGGGCCCCGTCGGTCGGCGTGGACGCAGGCGCGGGCGCAGGCACGCTCGGCGGCCCGGGTCCGGCCCGGCGGCGGGGCTCCCTAGGGCCCGTGGGCCTCGTACTCGCCGGAGGCGTCTCCGTTCAGTTCGGGGGCGCGCTCGCGGTGACGCTCATGCCGCGGACCGGGGCGCTCGGGGTCGTGGCGCTGCGGCTCGCGGTCGCCGCGATCGTGCTGCTGGTGATCTGCCGCCCTGCGCTGCGCGGGCACTCGCGCGCCGACTGGGGCACCGTCGTCGTCTTCGGCGTCACGATGGCCGCGATGAACGGGCTCTTCTATCAGTCGGTCGCCCGCATCCCGCTCGGCCCCGCCGTCACCCTTGAGGTGCTCGGCCCTCTCGTGCTGTCCGTCCTGGCCTCCCGCCGCGCCGTCAACCTCGTCTGGGCCGGACTGGCCCTCGGCGGCGTCTTCCTCCTGGGCGGCGGGGGCTTCAGCAGCCTCGACCCGGTCGGTGTCGCCTTCGCCCTGTCGGCGGGCGCGATGTGGGCCACGTACATCGTCTTCAGCGCCCGTACGGGGCGACGCTTCCCGCAGGCCGACGGGCTGGCGCTCGCCATGGCGGTCGCGGCCGTGCTGTTCCTGCCGCTGGGTGTCGTCGAGTCCGGTACGAAGCTCCTGGACCCGACCGTGATCGCGCTGGGCGCCGCCGTGGCCGTCCTCTCCTCCGTCCTCCCGTACACCCTGGAACTCCTCGCCCTCCGCCGTCTCCCCGCCTCCACCTTCGCGATCATGATGAGCCTCGAACCGGCCGTCGCCGCGGCCGCCGGTTTCCTGGTCCTGAGCCAGACACTGTCCGCGCTCGAGGCCCTGGCGATCGCGCTGGTCATCGTGGCGAGCATGGGGGCCGTACGGACCCAGGTGGGGCGGGGCAGGGCGAAGAACGTGGGGTGAGGTGAGCGGCGGGGCAGCGGCGGGGCGTCGTCCCGTCGGTTCCGGTCTCGCACCGACAGAGCCTGACCGGCCGAAGCTTCCCGGCGGCACCGGCGGCACCGGCGGCACCGGCGGCACCGGCGGCACCGGCGGCACCGGCGACACCGGGGGCCGACTACCGGCGCATCGGTGATCCGGCCTGGTCCTGGTCCTGGTGCCCGTCGCTCGACCGGGTCCGCGGGTGCCCGACGGCGGTTCCCGTGGTTTCGGGGCCGCCGGCCGGTAGTCGGTTCCCTCACGACGGGACGTCGATCCACTCCTCGAACGACGGCCCCGCCAACCGTGCGTGCGCGCCCGGCAGCAGTCCGCCGTTCTCGAAGAGTTCGCGGTCCGGATTGGCCGGGTCGCTGACGGCCACGATCTCGACCTGGTCCCCGCGGCGGGCCGCGACCAGACGCGCCGCCGACTCCAGGCTCTCCTCGCGCGGTCCCGCGACCTCCGGGAACGTCGTCCCGTCGGAGTCGGCCCCGGGGGCGAGGGCCAGGTCGGCGAGCGCCTCGGCGACGGTCCGGGCGGCGACCAGCTGCGTACGCATCTTCGGTACGTACACGACGTCGCCCTGCCGCCCCCACTGCATCAGCACCTCGACGAACTCGTGGAACTGGGCCGCGCGCAGGACCCGTGCCGGGAGCGGGCCCGCGAGCGCCGCCCGCTCGTGGGCGAGCTTCGCCGCGTTGTAGCCCGAGGTCGAGCCGTCGATACCGATGATCGAGACCACGACCAGCCGCTCGACACCGGCCTTCGACCCGGCGTCGTGCAGGTTCCGGGCCGCCGCCGTGAAGAACTCGGTCGCCTCCTGTTGGTCCGGAGAGGGTGTACTCGCCGCGTCGATGACGACCTCCACCCCCGCCAGGGCCTCCACCAGCCCCTTCCCGGTGACGACGTCCACACCCTCGGACCGCGACATCGCGACGACGTCGTGCCCGCGCTCCTTCAGTACGTCCACGACATGGCGCCCGACTCGTCCGGTCGCCCCGGCCACCGCGATCTTCTTGCCCGTGCCCGTGCCTGCGTCCATGATCCTTCTCCCTCTGCGAGTTCTGCGAATCGCTCCGTCACCGCTATGACGTAGCCCGACGCACACATGTGACGAGGAACGGAAGAACGAAAAAACGAAAGAACGCAGGAGGTGAAATGCAAGCACGCTTGCTTGTTTCTGAGGAGGCTGCCATGCTCCGGGACACACCGCCCCGCACACCGTCGTGCCCCGAGGGGAGCGCATCGTGGCTGATCCGTCGTCGTTCGTGATCGACGATCTGCATCAGGAGAGCGAAGAACTCGACCTGCTGGTGGGGGAGTTGGGGGAGGAGCGCTGGGCGCTCGACACCCCCGCCCCGGGGTGGACCGTCGCCCACCAGATCGCGCATCTGGCCTGGACCGACCGCGCCGCCCTGCTCGCCGCGGCGGACGCCGACGCCTTCGCCAAGGAGGTCGAGAAGGCGCTGGTCTCGCCGGACGGCTTCGTGGACGAGGGGGCGGAGGAGCGGGCCGCGCTGCCGCCCGCCCGGCTGCTCGCCGAGTGGCGGGCCGGTCGGGAGGCGCTGGAGCGGACCCTGCGCACGGCACCCACAGGGACGCGCATTCCCTGGTACGGACCGCCCATGTCGGTCGCCTCCATGGCTACCGCGCGTCTTATGGAGACCTGGGCCCACGGTCAGGACGTGGCGGACACGCTGGGTGTGATGCGGGCACCCACGGACCGCCTCCGGCATGTGGTGCGGATCGGGGTGCGGGCCCGGGACTACGCCTTCGGGGTACGCGGGCTCACCGCGCCCGGGGAGGAGTTCCGCGTCGAACTCGCCGGACCGTCAGGGGAGTTGTGGACGTACGGTCCTGAGGGCGCCGCCCAGCGCGTCAGCGGACCCGCCCTCGACTTCTGCCTCCTCGTCACCCGGCGGGCCAACCGCGCCGACCTCGCCGTACGCGCCGAAGGCCCTGACGCCGACCGCTGGCTGGACATCGCACAGGCCTTCGCGGGGCCGCCCGGCACGGGCCGCGCCCCGAAGGAGGCCGGGGAGTGACGGCCCCTGTGCCCGGTCCGGAGACCGGTCCGGAGACCGGTCCGGAGACCGGCCCTCTGAGCGTCGGCCCTCCGAGCGTCGCGCCCCTGCGCATCGGCAACGCCTCCGGCTTCTACGGCGACCGCTTCGACGCGATGCGCGAGATGCTCACCGGCGGCCCCCTGGACGTCCTGACCGGCGACTACCTCGCCGAACTGACCATGCTCATCCTGGGACGGGACCGGCTGAAGAACCCCGCGAGCGGCTACGCGCGCACCTTCCTGCGCCAGCTGGAGGAGTGCCTCGGCCTCGCGCGCGAGAGAGGCGTACGCATCGTCGCCAACGCCGGCGGCCTCAATCCGGCCGGACTCGCCGACGCGGTACGGGAGTTGGCCGACCGGCTCGGCATCCCCGCGCGCGTCGCGCACGTCGAGGGCGACGACCTCAAACGGAGATACCCGCAGCACGTCACCGCGCACGCCTATCTCGGCGGCGGGGGCATCGCGGCCTGTCTGCGCGCGGGCGCGGACATCGTCGTCACCGGCCGCGTCACCGACGCCGCGCTGGTCACAGGACCGGCCGCCGCGCACTTCGGCTGGGCAGCGGACGCGTACGACCGACTCGCGGGCGCCGTCGTCGCCGGGCACGTCCTGGAGTGCGGCACCCAGGCCACCGGCGGCAACTACGCCTTCTTCACCGACCACGCCCCCGAAACGCTCCGCCGCCCCGGCTTCCCGCTCGCCGAGATCCACGAGGACGGGTCGAGCGTCATCACCAAACACGACGGCACCGGCGGAGTCGTGGACGTCGGCACGGTCACCGCGCAGCTGCTGTACGAGACGGGCGGCGGGCGGTACGCGGGACCCGACGTCACCGCCCGTCTCGACACCGTCCGGCTCACCCAGGACGGCCCCGACCGCGTACGTATCGACGGTGTACGCGGCGACGGCGTGCGCGGTGAGGCCCCGCCGCCCACCCTCAAGGTCGGGCTCAACTCGCTCGGCGGGTTCCGCAACGAGGTCGTCTTCGTGCTGACGGGGCTAGACATCGAGAAGAAGGCGGCTCTCGTACGGGACCAGATGGAGGCCGCGCTCGCCGCAGCCAAGTCCCGGCCCGCGCACATCCGTTGGGAACTCGCCCGCACCGACCACCCCGACGCCCCCACCGAGGAGACCGCGAGCGCCCTGCTCCGGCTCGTCGTGCGGGACGCCGACCAGGACGCGGTGGGCCGGACCCTCAGCGGAGCCGCCGTCGAACTCGCGCTCGGCAGCTACCCCGGGTTCCATGTGATGGCACCACCGGGAAAGGGTGCTCCTTATGGGGTGTTCGAGGATGTGTACGTCCCCCATGTGGAGGTGGACCATGTGGCGGTCCTCCACGACGGGCGCCGGATCCATGTCACCCCGCCCCAGGACACCCGCGCACTGGAGACACCACCGGAACCACCCCTGCCCGAGCCTCTGCCCGAGCCCCTGCCTGAGGCACTGCCCGAGCCCTCGACCACCGTCGGCGCACCCACCCGACGCGCCCCCCTCGGCCTCGTCGCCGGGGCCCGCAGCGGCGACAAGGGCGGTAACGCGAACGTCGGCGTCTGGGCCCGCACGGACGACGCCTGGCGGTGGCTGGCGCACACCCTCACCGTCGACCGCTTCCGCGAACTCCTCCCGGAGACCGCCGACCTGACCGTCGTACGCCACGTCCTGCCGAACCTGCGCGCCCTGAACTTCGTCGTCGAAGGCATCCTCGGCGAGGGTGTCGCCGCCCAGCACCGCTTCGACCCGCAGGCCAAGGCCCTCGGCGAATGGCTGCGCTCCCGCCACCTGGACATACCGGAGGCCCTGCTGTGACCGTCCTCCCCTCGGCGCTCGACACGAGGAGCCCCGAGTACGCCGCCCACCGCGAGGCCATGCTCGGCAAGCTTGCCGAACTCGACGCCGAGCACGCGAAGGCCCTCGCGGGCGGCGGCGAGAAGTACGTGGCCCGGCACCGGGCGCGAGGCAAACTCCTCGCCCGTGAGCGCATCGAGCTGCTCCTGGACCCCGACACACCGTTCCTGGAGCTGTCGCCGCTCGCCGCCTGGGGGAGTGCCTCCCCGGAGTACGCGGTGGGCGCGTCCCTCGTCACCGGCATCGGCGTCGTCGAGGGCGTGGAGTGCCTGATCACCGCGAACGACCCGACCGTACGCGGCGGCGCCAGCAACCCCTGGAGCCTGAAGAAGGCACTGAGGGCGAACGACATCGCCCTCGCCAACCGGCTGCCCTGCATCAGCCTCGTCGAGTCGGGCGGCGCCGATCTGCCCTCCCAGAAGGAAATCTTCATCCCTGGGGGAGCGATTTTCCGCGACCTCACCCGGCTGTCCGCCGCCGGAATCCCGACCGTCGCCGTCGTCTTCGGGAACTCCACCGCGGGCGGCGCGTACATCCCCGGCATGTCCGACCACGTGATCATGGTCAAGGAGCGGGCGAAGGTCTTCCTCGGCGGTCCGCCGCTGGTGAAGATGGCCACCGGCGAGGAGAGCGACGACGAGTCCCTGGGCGGCGCCGAGATGCACGCGCGCGTGTCGGGCCTCGCCGACCACTTCGCCGTCGACGAGCGGGACGCCCTCAGGCAGGCGCGGCGGGTGGTCGCCCGCCTCAACCACCGCAAGGCGTACGCCGATCCGGGCCCGGTCGCCCCGCCCAAGTACGACGAGGACGAACTCCTGGGCATCGTCCCGGGGGATCTGCGCACCCCCTTCGACCCGCGCGAGGTCATCGCCCGCATCGTCGACGCCTCCGACTTCGACGAGTTCAAGCCCCTCTACGGGACGAGCCTCACCACCGGCTGGGCGACCCTCCACGGCTACCCGGTCGGCATCCTGGCCAACGCCCAGGGCGTGCTCTTCAGCGAGGAGTCCCAGAAGGCCGCCCAGTTCATCCAGCTGGCCAACCAGCGCGACATCCCGCTGCTCTTCCTGCACAACACCACCGGCTACATGGTCGGCAAGGAGTACGAGCAGGGCGGCATCATCAAACACGGCGCGATGATGATCAACGCGGTGTCCAACTCGAAGGTCCCGCACCTGTCCGTCCTCATGGGCGCCTCCTACGGAGCGGGCCACTACGGCATGTGCGGCCGCGCCTACGACCCGCGCTTCCTGTTCGCCTGGCCCAGCGCCAAGTCCGCCGTCATGGGCCCCCAGCAGCTCGCAGGCGTCCTGTCGATCGTCGCCAGGCAGTCCGCCGCCGCGAAGGGGCAGCCGTACGACGAGGACGCCGACGCCGCCCTGCGCGCCATGGTCGAGCAGCAGATCGAGTCCGAGTCCCTGCCGATGTTCCTGTCCGGCCGGCTGTACGACGACGGGGTCATCGACCCGCGCGACACCCGAACCGTCCTCGGCCTGTGCCTGTCCGCCATCCACACGGCCCCCTACGAGGGCGTGCGCGGCGGCTTCGGCGTCTTCCGGATGTGAGAGGTCCTCCATGACGTTCCCCCGCACGTCCCCCCGCGTGATCACGTCCCTCCTCGTCGCCAACCGGGGCGAGATCGCCTGCCGCGTCTTCCGCACCTGCCGCGAGCTGGGCATCCGAACCGTCGCCGTGCACTCCGACGCCGACGAGAACGCCCTCCACGCGCGCGTGGCCGACACGGCGGTACGCCTCCCGGGCGCGACGCCCGCCGAGACATACCTGCGCGGCGACCTGATCGTGAAGGCCGCCGTCGCGGCGGGCGCGGACGCCGTGCACCCCGGGTACGGCTTCCTGTCCGAGAACGCCGACTTCGCCCGGGCCGTCCTCGACGCGGGCCTCGCCTGGATCGGCCCGCCGCCCGAGGCGATCGAGGCGATGGCCTCCAAGACCCGGGCGAAGGAACTGATGGGCCTTGAGCCCCTGAAAGACGTCACCGCGGACGACCTCCCGGTGCTGGTGAAGGCGGCCGCGGGCGGCGGCGGACGCGGCATGCGGGTCGTACGGGAACTGGACGATCTGGACGCCGAGTTGGCGGCCGCCCGCGCCGAGGCCCTCAGCGCCTTCGGCGACGGCGAGGTCTTCGTCGAGCCCTACGTAGAAGGCGGCCGGCACGTCGAGGTACAGATCCTCGCCGACACGCACGGCACGGTGTGGCCGCTCGGCACCCGCGACTGCTCCCTCCAGCGCCGCCACCAGAAGGTGATCGAGGAGGCCCCGGCCCCGGGTCTGACCTCCGAACTGACCGACTCCTTGTACGCGATGGCCGTACGCGCCGCCCGCGCGGTCGACTACATAGGCGCGGGCACGGTCGAGTTCCTCGTGGCCGACGCCCCGGCGACCGATCCCACACGCGGACCGAAGGCCCACTTCCTGGAGATGAACACCCGCCTCCAGGTCGAACACCCCGTCACCGAGGAGGTGTTCGGCGTGGACCTGGTGGCACTCCAGATCCGGATCGCCGAAGGACAGCCCCTCGAAAACGACCCCCCACGCGCGCGGGGCCACGCCGTCGAGGCCCGCCTGTACGCCGAGAACCCGGCGACCGGCTGGACCCCGCAGACCGGCACCCTGCACCGCCTCACCGTCCCCGAGGCCCGCCTGGACACCGGCTACACCGACGGCGACGAGATCGGCGTCCACTACGACGCCATGCTCGCCAAGGCCGTCGCCCACGCCCCCACCCGCGCGGAGGCCGTCCGGAAACTCGCCGGCTCCCTGGAGCGCGCCACCATCCACGGCCCGGTCACCAACCGCGACCTCCTCGTACGCTCCCTGCGCCACGAGGAGTTCACCACGGCCCGCATGGACACCGGCTTCTACGAACGCCACCTTCCCGGACTGACCGAGCCGGCCCCCGACCCGTACGCCCCCTTGGCCGCCGCCCTCGCGGACGCCCACGGCCGCTCCCGCTTCGGCGCCTGGCGCAACCTGCCCTCACAACCGCAGACGAAGCGCTACCTGATGAACGGCGACGAACACGAGGCCCGCTACCGGCACACCCGGGAGGGCCTGACCGCGGACGGGGTGCGCGTGGTGAGCGCCGGCGCCGACCTGGTCGTACTCGAAGTGGACGGCGTACAGCGCAAGTTCGAGGTGGCCCGCTACGGCGACCACGTGCACGTGAACACCACCGTGCTCACAGCCCTGCCCCGCTTCCCCGCCCCCGAGGCCGACCGCGCCCCCGGCTCACTTCTCGCCCCCATGCCCGGCACGGTCGTCCGAGTCGCCGAGGGCCTCACCGCCGGAGCCTCCGTACGGGCCGGAGAGCCCCTCATCTGGCTGGAGGCAATGAAGATGGAACACAAGATCTCAGCACCCACCACAGGCACGCTCACGGCTCTGCACGCGGCTCCTGGCCAACAGGTCGAGCTGGGCGCACTGCTGGCAGTGGTCGTGCCCCGTTAGGGGCGCGGGGAACTGCGCGACAAGCCACGAACAACCCGCACCCTCCAGACGGCATCACCGCCCTCCCCCTGAGGAGCCCCATGACCACCGTCCTCGAAACAGACGAACACAAGGCCCTCCGATCCGCCGTATCCGCCCTGGGCAACCGCTACGGCCGCGACTACCTCACCAAGGTCATCGCAACCGGAGCCCACCCCGACGAACTCTGGTCCGAGGCAGCCAAACTCGGCTACCTGGGCGTCAACCTCCCGGAGGAGTACGGCGGCGGAGGCGGCGGCATAGCCGAGCTCTCCATCGTCCTGGAGGAGCTGGGCGCCGCAGGCTGCCCCCTCCTGATGATGGTCGTCTCACCGGCCATCTGCGGCACGGTGATCGCCCGCTTCGGCACAGACGCCCAAAAGCAACAGTGGCTCCCCGGCCTCGCCGACGGCACCCGAACCATGGCCTTCGGCATCACCGAACCCGACGCCGGCTCCAACAGCCACCGCATCACCACCACCGCCCGCCGGGACGGCAACGGCACCGACGCCAACGCCGACTGGATCCTCACAGGCCGCAAGGTGTTCATCTCCGGCGTCGACATCGCCGACGCCACCCTCATCGTCGGTCGCACAGCAGACGCCCGTACGGGAAAACTCAAGCCCTGCCTCTTCATCGTCCCGCGCGAAGCACCCGGCTTCGAGCGGCGGCAGATCGACATGGAACTGCACGGCGCGGAGAAGCAGTTCGAGCTCACCCTCGACGACGTGCGGCTGCCCGCCGACGCACTCGTCGGAGACGAGGACGCGGGCCTGCTCCAACTCTTCGCCGGCCTCAACCCCGAGCGCATCATGACGGCCGCGTTCGCGATCGGCATGGGCCGGTACGCGCTCTCCAGGGCCGTCTCCTACGCGCGCGAACGCACCGTCTGGCGGGAGCCCATCGGCGCCCACCAGGCCATCGCCCACCCCCTCGCGCAGGCGCACATCGACCTCGAACTGGCCCGCCTGATGATGCAGAAGGCGGCGTTCCTGTACGACTCCGGGGACGACGCCGGAGCCGGAGAGGCCGCCAACATGGCCAAGTACGCGGCCGCCGAAGCCTGCGTGAAAGCCGTCGACCAGTCCGTACACACCCTCGGAGGCAACGGCCTGACCAGCGAGTTCGGCCTCGCCTCGCTCATCACCGCGTCCCGGGTCGCCCGCATCGCACCCGTCAGCCGGGAAATGATCCTCAACTATGTGTCGCACCAGACCCTGGGCCTGCCGAAGTCCTACTAGCACTATCTCTCGTACAGCTTTCCGGCTGCCGGACCGGCTTCCGGGCTCCGGCCTCCGATTTCCGGCTTCCGGTTCGACTTTGTGACTTCTGGAGAGGGCCCGCCATGGTGTTCCGTAGTGAGTACGAAGACGTCCCCGCCGTCGAAGAGCCCATCCACGAGGCGGTGCTGGGCCGCGCCGCCTCCCGGGGCGACACACCCGCCCTCATCGACGGCGTGAACGGCATGACCCTCACCTACGCCCAACTGGACACGTTCCACCGGCGCATAGCGGCCGAGCTGGCCCACCTCGGCGTCCGCAAGGGCGACGTGCTCGCCCTGCACAGCCCCAACACCGTCGCCTTCCCCGTCGCGTTCTTCGCCGCCACGCGCGCGGGAGCGTCGGTCACCACCGTCCACCCGCTCGCCACACCCGAGGAGTTCGCCAAACAGCTGCGGGACTGCGCCGCCGAGTGGATCGTCACCGTGTCACCCCTCCTGGACACCGCCCGCGCGGCGGCCGAACTCGCCGGCGGCGTACGGGAGATCTTCGTCTGCGACCAGGCACCCGGACACCGCTCACTGCTCGACATGCTGGGCTCCACGGCCCCCGAACCGGAGATCGACATCGACCCGGTGGAGGACGTGGCGGCCCTCCCGTACTCCTCCGGAACGACCGGCATCCCCAAGGGCGTGATGCTCACCCACCGGTCCATCGCCACCAACCTGGCCCAACTGGCACCCACCCTGCGCATGGGCCCCGGCGACCGCATCCTCGCCGTCCTCCCGTTCTTCCACATCTACGGGCTCACCGCCCTCATGAACGCGCCCCTGCGGCAGGGCGCCACCGTCGTCGTCCTGCCCCGCTTCGACCTCGACACGTTCCTCGCCGCCATCGAGAAACACCGCATCACCGGCCTGTACGTGGCCCCGCCGATCGTCCTCGCCCTCGCCAAGCACCCGGCCGTCGAGGGCTACGACCTGTCGTCCCTGCAGTACATCGTCAGCTCGGCAGCACCCCTGGACGCCGAGCTCGCGGCCGCCTGTTCACGCAGGCTCGGCCTGCCGCCCATCGCCCAGGCGTACGGCATGACGGAACTCTCGCCCGGCACCCACGTCGTCCCCCTGGACGTCGAAAACCCACCCCCCGGAACAGTCGGAAAACTCATCGCCGGCACGGAGATGCGCATCCTCTCCCTCGACGACCCCGACAAGGACGCCGGCGCCGGCGAACGCGGTGAGATCGCCATCCGCGGACCGCAGGTCATGAAGGGCTACCTGGGCCACCCCGAAGCCACCGCCGCGCTGATCGACGCCGACGGCTGGGTACACACCGGAGACGTCGGACACGTCGACGCCGACGGCTGGCTGTACGTCGTCGACCGCGTCAAGGAACTCATCAAGTACAAGGGCTTCCAAGTGGCCCCGGCCGAACTCGAAGCCCTCCTCCTCACCCACCCGGGCATCGCCGACGCCGCCGTCATCGGCGTCTACGACGAGGACAACAACGAAGTCCCCCAGGCATACGTGGTCCGCCAGCCGTCGGCGACCGACCTCACCGAAGGTGAGGTGATGGAGTACGTCGCCGCCCACGTCGCCCCGTACAAGAAGGTCCGGCACGTGACCTTCATCGACGGCGTGCCCAGGGCGGCCTCCGGGAAGATCCTCCGGAGGCAACTGCGGGAACAGCGGCAACTGGGGGAGCGCGCATGACCCTGGTGCGGCGGTCGCACGAGCGCGGCATCACCACCCTCGCGCTCGACGCGCCCGAGCGGCGCAACGCCCTCTCCGCCCGACTCGTCGGGGAGCTCGCGGACGCGCTCACCGAGTGCGGCAAGGACGGCGACGTACGCGCCGTCGTCCTGACCCACACCGGAAACACCTTCAGCGCGGGCGCCGACCTGCGCGACCCGCCGCACCCGGACCTCCTGGTCGCCCTCCTGCGACAGATCGTCGAACTGCCCAAACCCGTCGCCGCCCGCGTCACCGGCCACGTCCGCGCGGGCGGCCTCGGACTCCTCGGCGCCTGCGACATCGCGGCCGCCTCCACGCAGGCCACCTTCGCCTTCACGGAAGTACGCATCGGAGTCGCCCCCGCCGTCATCTCACTGCCCCTGCTGCCCCGCCTCGACCCGCGCGCCGCCGCCCGCTACTACCTCACCGGCGAACGCCTCGACGCCACCGAAGCCGCCCGCATCGGCCTCATCACAGCGGCGGGCGACGACGCCGACGACGTACTCGCACCCATCCTCGACGGATTCCGCCGAGCCTCCCCACACGCGCTCGCCGAGACGAAACGGCTGCTCACGGCTAAGGTGCTGGACACCTTCGACCAAGACGCGGCCGCCCTGACCGCGCTCTCGGCCCAGCTGTTCTCCTCCGCACAGGCCCGCGAAGGGATGACGGCCTTCCTCGAACGACGGGACCCCTCATGGCTGCTGTGAACAGTGGTGCGGTGAACAGTGCCGTGGTGAACGGCGCGCCGGCCGTCGAACGCGTACCCAAACAGGACCGCAGCCGCGCCACCCGGCAACGCCTCCTCGAAGCCGCCGTCGCCTGCCTCGCCGAACACGGCTGGGCGGGCTCCACCGTCTCCGTCGTCGCCGAACGTGCCGGCGTCTCCCGCGGCGCCGCCCAGCACCACTTCCCGACCCGCGAGGACCTCTTCACCGCAGCCGTCGAATACGTCGCCGAAGAACGCTCCACCGCCCTGCGCGCCCTCTTCCCCGAAGGCGCCGCGGACCGCCGCGCGGTGGTCGCCGCCCTCGTCGACCTCTACACCGGACCACTGTTCCGCGCCGCCCTCCACCTCTGGGTCGCCGCCTCCAACGAGGAACAGCTGCGCCCCCGCGTCACGGAACTCGAAGCCCGTGTCGGCCGCGAGACCCATCACATCGCCGTGGACCTGCTCAACGCCGACGAATCCCGCCCCGGCGTCCGCGAAACCGTCCAGGGCCTCCTCGACATGGCCCGCGGCCTGGGCCTGGCGAACCTCCTCACGGACGACGCGGGACGCCGGGAACGCGTCGTCGCCCAGTGGGCGGACATCCTGGACGGCACGCTGGACTGACGGCGCCGCAAGAGTTTCAAGAGTTACTGAAGGCACCTCAAGAGCGGAAGGCGCCTCAAGGGCTCAGCCGCTCCACCCGCCACGACCCGTCCGCCTCCGCCACATACCGCAAGCGGTCGTGCAACCGGTTCTCCCGGCCCTGCCAGAACTCCACCGACTGCGGAGCGACCCGGAAACCACCCCAGTTCGGAGGAACCGGAACCTGCTCCCCCTCGGGATAGCGGGCGGCCAACTCGGCGTATGACGCGTCGAGTTCGGCCCGGGAGAAGATCACCGAGGACTGGGCACTGGCCCACGCCCCCAACTGCGAACCGTGCGGACGGGTACGGAAGTACGCGGCCGTCTCGTCCCGCCCCGTACGCCGCGCGACACCGGTGACGAGGACCTGCCGGGCCATCGGATGCCACGGGAAGAGCAGCGAGACATACGGATTCCCGGCGAGGTCGCGAGCCTTGCGGGACTCGTAATTGGTGTAGAAGACGAACCCCTGCTCGTCGTACTGCTTCAGGAGCACCGTCCGCGAACTCGGCCGGCCCTCGGCGTCCGCCGTCGAGACGACCATCGCGTTGGGCTCGTAGACGGCACCCTCCACCGCGGCCCGCGTGGCCTGCGCGAACCAGCGCGCGAACTGCTCCATCGGATCGTCGGCAAGCTCGGTCTCGTCGAGTCCCTCGGCCCGGTACTGCTTGCGCATCAACGCCGGGTCGAGGACAGGGTCACGGTCGGTCACGCGGTCATCCTGCCGTATTCCCGCCGCATTCCGAGGCGCGGGCGGCGGGCGTGCGCTTCATCACTGCGTGGCACTGAGTGCCGCGTCCTCTCCCCAAAGGTGACACCAACAGATATCGTCCTGCTGCCGAAACGGTTGGGTGACCGCCGACCGCACGGGGCATCACCGGGAAGACGTACCGGCGTACGGACCGCGAGTCCACGAGGCGACCGCGGAACCGGACGACCACCACCCACACAGACATATGGTCACAAGCACCTCTCAAAAGCACCTCTCAAATCCCACGAACCATCTGTCGTCCACATCATGAGGAGCCGCCTGATGTCCGACTTCGTACCCGGACTCGAAGGAGTCGTCGCTTTCGAGACGGAGATCGCCGAACCGGACAAGGAGGGCGGCGCCCTGCGGTACCGGGGCGTCGACATCGAGGATCTGGTCGGCCACGTCTCCTTCGGCAACGTCTGGGGACTGCTCGTCGACGGAGCCTTCAACCCCGGCCTGCCGCCCGCCGAACCGTTCCCGATCCCCGTCCACTCCGGCGACATCCGCGTCGACGTCCAGTCCGCGCTCGCCATGCTCGCCCCCGTCTGGGGCCTCAAGCCCCTCCTCGACATCGACGAGGAGCAGGCCCGCGCCGACCTCGCCCGCGCCGCCGTCATGGCCCTCTCGTACGTCGCCCAGTCCGCCCGCGGCCAAGGCCTGCCCATGGTCCCGCAGCGCGAGATCGACAAGGCCCAGTCCGTCGTAGAACGCTTCATGATCCGCTGGCGCGGCGAACCCGACCCCAAACACGTCGCGGCCGTGGACGCCTACTGGACTTCGGCGGCCGAACACGGCATGAACGCGTCCACCTTCACCGCGCGCGTCATCGCCTCGACGGGCGCGGACGTGGCAGCGGCGCTCTCCGGAGCCGTAGGCGCGATGTCAGGACCCCTCCACGGCGGCGCCCCCTCCCGCGTCCTCGGCATGATCGAGGAGATCGAACGCACCGGCGACGCCGAGGCCTACGTCCGCCACGCCCTCGACAAGGGCGAACGCCTCATGGGCTTCGGCCACCGCGTCTACCGCGCCGAGGACCCCCGCGCCCGAGTACTCCGCCGCACCGCCCGCGAACTCGGCGCCCCCCGCTTCGAGGTCGCCGAGGCCCTGGAGAAGGCGGCCCTGGCGGAACTGCACGCCCGCCGCCCGGACCGCGTACTCGCCACCAACGTCGAGTTCTGGGCCGCCATCGTCCTCGACTTCGCCGAGGTCCCGGCCCACATGTTCACCTCGATGTTCACCTGCGCCCGCACGGCAGGCTGGTCCGCCCACATCCTCGAACAGAAGCGCACGAGCCGACTCGTCCGCCCGTCCGCCCGCTACGTGGGCCCGGGCACCCGCAATCCGCGGGAGATCGAGGGCTACGAGGACATCGCCCACTGAGACAGACGCAGACGACCCGCAGGCTCTGGTCCCTCCACCTTGCGGCGGCGGAGCCGGCCGGACATACCGGCGAGCCTGCGGGTCGGGTGACTGCTTGAGATTGGGCCGGCTGCGCGCTCAACTCACACGCTGGTCCGGCACCGCACTGGATGTGGTGACGGGCCGCTAGCCCGCAGCCACCTCGCGAGTCCGGGTTTCATACATGTACCCGATCACCTCCTTTCGGCGTGCGTCACACACTAAGAACCGGATCCGCATCCATCAACCGATTTTCGAGAGGGTGACGGAACGGGCTCTCGTCGTGTGGAGTACCCGTAACCATCGCCCCGCTGTACGAGCCTCAGGTTCCAGTAGGACACGTTGAAGCGGCCCGCCGGTGTCGTGAGGCTGTGCTGTCCTCTGGCGCGTACGGAGATGCGTCCCGCCCAGGTGCCCGCCCACTTGCCGCTGGGCACGGTGGCACGTACGAGATCTCCAGTGACGTATCCGAAGTGCTGCTTCACCCGGCCACGCCGCAGGCGAGGGAACCCGAACCGGTCCGGAGTGGTGCGGGCGTACGAGCCGCGCCCGGTGGCCTTGACGATGAGGACCTGCCCCGGAATCCGGACGATCGCGTCGCCGTCCTCGTGATCCAGGCCCCCGACGCACAGGGCGTCCAAGGGGTGAGTCTTGCTCAGCCCCGCGGCTGTGCGATTCCACTTGGTGCGGCCGCCCGACCATGCGTGGACCGGTCTCCTCAGGGTTTCCAAGGCCTCTGCGAGCCGCCAGCGGGTCGCGTTCATGGCGGCGGCGTCGTGGAGCGGGGTTCTGACCTGCTGAAGGATCTCCGCCAGGCGGTCGGGTCGATGCGTCAGGAAGACATCGACGGGAGTGCTGCCTTTGGCCTGGTTGCAGGGAGCGCAGGCCAGGACGAGGTTCGAGATGCGGCCGGAGCCTCCGCGACTCCGGGGCCGAAGATGGTCGATGTTCAGCGGTACGCCGGTGGCGTCGCAGTAGGCGCAGGCGCGGTTCCATTTGGCGTGGAGATGAGCGCGGGCTTCGGTTCCGGCGAGCGTGCCCTGCTGGTGCTCGGTCCCGGTGAGGGGTCGGCCTGCGCTCATGGAGTGGGTGTCGAAGGCGACGCGTTCTATGTGGATCTCGGTGACGGGCGCGTATCGACACATGCGTTTTGCCTGGGAGAGGGTGGTGTCGACGCGATGGCGTACTGACGGCGGCAGCCAACCGTCGGGGTGGGTTCTATTGTTCGAACGGGGTGCTCGGTAGCGGCAGTTGGCCGATCGGCGTCTGTGGCGATAGCCGGCGCGCTGTTGCATGCACAGATGGATCTGATCGCCGCGGTGCTGGAGTTCGACGGAAACCAACCCGCGCCGGACGGTGACGATGGCGCCGTCTTCGCCGGTCTCCTTCTTCTCGTCGGTGAGGGCGAGACCGGTGCCTTTCGATCCGGGGTCGATGCGTAACTGCACGCCGTCGACCTCGGATTCGGCGAGTGTGCGGTCCTTGAGCCGGATGGTGAAGGGGACCTGTCGGGCGACCACGGCCCGCCCTTTGCCGAGGAGTTCACGTGCGCGGGCGGGGTGGCAGGGCATGAGTGGCTGCCCGTCCTTGGAGAGGACGAACACCCTGCTGGCGCCGATGCCACCCGTGTACTCCTGGTTGTGCGGGAGAGCGTCACCGCTCCCGTTCTCTGCCGTCTCCGCCGCCGAAGCGCCGGTTTCGGTGTGACGCCGACGGGGTTTGGTGCCGTGCCCGTCGGTCTCCCCTCGCCCATGTTCCCTGCCGGTGCCCCGCGCGGTGGCGGGGTGTCCGTGAGCCGTTTCGTCCCTGCTCCCAGGGGTGTCTGCTCCCACGGATTCCAGAGCAGGCTGCTGAGGAAGCACAGCCTGGTGGGTCTGCTCGCCTGCGGGAAACGTAGTCATCGAGGGCACCTCCCTGATCTTCGATCGTGATGACTTGGGCTGGTCACTCGGCCTGTCCGTCACGCGGAACAGGAATCGGCCTGCGGCCGAGGAGCGAGTGACCTCCCTTCATGTGTGCAGACGACGCTAGCGATCAAGTGTTCTTGGAAAGCCGATCTCCCCCGAAAGCGCCCATCCGTGCGAATCATCGCCATTTCCCGAACACGCAACCGGCACCGCTGCTAGCGCAGGATCAGACACGCTCGCCTCGCCCGATGTCGGCCGACGCCGTGCCCACGTACGTCCTCGGCCGCGAGCTCCTTGACCAGACAGGAGTGGGCGGAGCGCAGCTTGATCCCCTGGACGGGTAGGAAGTCAGGAGCAGGAGAAGTTGATCTGGGCCAGGGCTCCGCAGGAGCGCCTGTGATCTCCGGAAGGGCGGCGCGCCGATGCGAGTGGTGACCTGGAACGTGTGGGGCCGGTTCGGGCCCTGGGAGGAGCGGCGGAAGGCGCTGCTCGGGGCGTTGCGGGAGCTGCGGCCGGATGTCGTCGGGCTGCAGGAGGTGTGGGCGCGGGGCGGGGAGAATCTCGCGGAGTGGCTTGCGGGTGAGTTGGGGCTGTATTGGGCTTGGGGCCCGTCGCCCGCGCCCGAGCGGTGGCGGCGGAGGTTTGGGGATCCGGCGGTCGATATCGGCAATGCGGTGCTCAGTCGGTGGCCGGTGGTGGATCAGGCCGTGTTGCCGTTGCCGGTGGTCGAGGGCGGGGATGCCGAGCGGTTGGCGTTGTATGCGCGGCTGGATGCGCCTGGGGTGCAGGTGCCGTTCTTCTCCGCGCATCTGAATTCCGGGCTTGCTGAGTCGGCTGTGCGGTGTGGGCAGGTCAGGGCGTTGGCGCGGTTCGTCGCGGAGCGGCGCGGCGAGACCGTGTTTCCTTCTGTCGTCGCTGGTGACTTCAATGCGTGGCCCGACTCGGACGAGATGCGGTTGTTCGGGGGGTATCGGGCGGCGCCCGCGGTTCCGGGGCAGGTGTTGTTCGATGCGTGGGAGTACGCGGAGCCGGAGGCTCCGGCGGTTACCTGGGACGCGGCCAATCCGTATGTCGCCGATTCTGATCCGAGTGTTCGGTGCGACTACATCCATGTGGGGCCGGTGGGTCCGGGTGGTCTGGGGCGGGTGCGTGCGGTGCGCCGGGCGGGTGATGGTCCGGTCGATGGTGTGTGGCCGTCGGATCACGCGGCCGTCGTGGCGGATCTGGATCTTCCTCTTGCCTGACGCTGACCGACACTGGACTGGTGGGCCCACTTCACGGCGTCTTCACGGTGCCGTGTCGCGGCTCCGCGCACACAACGATTTCCTCAATCTTGTGGGAACCAGATGTGGGCTGCGTCACGTTCGAGTTGAATGATTGCTAGTGAGTGATTCGTAGTGAGTGGACAGACGCGCGGGCTCACCGCGCAGGACACGCCGACACGGCCTGCAGGGGGTGCCAGGTGAGTGCTTCCCGGCGTAGTGGGACCACGGACGAGCTCGGGCCGCAGGAGCCCGAGCGGGACGGGGCGGATCTGCTCGCCGCGCTGCTCGACGGGATGGACGCGGCGCTGTGCGCGTTCGACGCCGACGGAGTGGTGACGCACTGGAACCGGGAGGCGGAGCGCATTCTCGGGTGGACCGCCGAGGAGGCGGTCGGGCGGCAGGGGTTCGCCGGATGGGCCGTTCGGCCCGCGGACGCCGAGGAGATCGAGGAGCGGCTGCTGTCCGCGATGCGTTCTCCGGGGCGGCAGGTGCACGAGTTCGCGCTGGTCACCAAGGAGGGCGGCCGGGTGCTCGTACGGACCCAGTCGGCCGCCGTGCCGGGGCCTGACGGGAAACCGGCCGGGGTGTACTGCGCCTTCAGTGAGGTGCACACGCAGATCGATCTGGAGCGGTCGATCGCCCTGAGCGAGGCGTTGTTCGACGACGCGTCGTGGGGTGTGGTGCTGGTCGATGCCGATCTGCGGCCGGCTGTCGTCAACGCGCATGCGGCGCGGGCGTTCGGTATCGGGCGTACGGCGGTACTGGGCCGTCCCCTGGGGGAGTTGCTCGCGCAGGGTGTGGAGGAGTTGGAGAGCGCGCTCACGCATGTGCTCGCGGAGGGCGCGCCGCCGGCGCCGGCCGAGATGTGGGTGGCCGTGCGGACGGCCGAGGGCGAGCAGCAGCGGCGGTGCTGGCGCAGTGGTTTCCTGCGGCTTGCCTCGCCGCTCGCGGAGGAACCCGTTCCGCTCGGTGTCGGGTGGCTCTTCCAGGATGTGACCGAGAGCAAGCAGACCGAGCAGGAGGCGTCTCTGCTGCGGTTCCGGACCAACCAGTTGCACCGTGCCGCGCGCGCGGCGGCCGAGTGCGAGAACCCGGCGGAGGCGGCGAGCGTCCATCTGGACTTCGCCCTGGCCGGCTTCGCGGATCACGCGCTGATCGACCTTGTGGCGGGCGGCGCCGTGCCCGACGGCGAGGGTCCTGTACGGCTCGTACGGGCCGCCGCCACGCCCTCCGGCGCTCCGGGCCCGAGCCTGCCCGCGGGCCGTGCGGGCCTGCCCGTGCGGTACGCCGAGGGGCATCCCGCGCTCCAGTGCGTCGAGCGGATCGGTTCCGTACGGGCCAGTGCGGGGGTGTCCGCTCCGGAGCGGGCCCGCGAGTGGGCCGTCTCCCGCCAGTGGCCGCCGGACTCGGTGCACGCCTTGTGCGCGGTCCTGCGCAGCCGGGGGCGCACTCTGGGCGTGGTGACGTTCGTGCGGGGCGCGAGCCGTACGCAGTTCGAGCGGGCCGACGCCATGTACGCGGAGGATGTCGCCGCACGGATCGCGGCGGCGCTGGATCTGGCGGGGGTGCTGGAGGAGGGTCGGCGGGAGTGACCCTCCCGTGGCGCCACGCGCGGCGTCACGCACGGCCTCCGTGCCGGTACGGGGTCTCGGCGCCGATAGCCGGGCACGCCGGACCCCCCCCGGGCACACCAGGCACGCCGTACGCGCGGTCTCAGCGGCGGTAGAAGATCCGGTCCGCGTACCGCTCGAAGACGCGGCTGTTCCAGTCGAGGCCGCCGTCCACGTTTCCCGAGCGCAGGAGCGGGGGCTCGATGCCGCGGTCGGCCAGGGCGCCCGCCGCGGTGGCCATGACCGCCTGGAGGAGGGCCGTGGTGACGACGGTGGAGGCGGGGGCGAAGGGGGCCGGGATGGTGTCGAGGGTGAGTTCCGCGTCGCCGATCGCGATCTTCGAGTCGAGGACGACGTCGCAGTGGTCCTTCAGGTACGTGCCCGAGGTGTGCCGGGACTCCGTCTCGGAGGCGTACGCGACCGAGGTGACGCCGATGACCTTGAGGCCGAGGGCGCGGGCGTGCATCGCCATCTCCACGGGGAGGGCGTTGCGTCCGGAGAGGGAGATGACGACGAGGAGGTCGCCGGCGCGGGTGGGGCCGGCGTCCAGGACGGCGCTCGCCAGGCCGTCGACCCGTTCCAGCGCGGAGCCGAGGGTGGCCGGCATGACGTCCACGCCGACGGTGCCCGGTACGGCGAGCAGGTTCATCAGGGCGAGCCCGCCCGCCCGGTAGACGAGGTCCTGGGCGGCCAGCGAGGAGTGTCCGGCGCCGAAGGCGAAGAGCCGTCCGTCGGCGGCGACCGTGTCCGCGATCAGTGTTCCGGCGGCCTCGACGGCGTCGGCCTCCTCGTCCCGCACCCGTTGCAGCAGGCCGATCGCGGCGTCGAAGAACTGTCCGGCCGGCTTGCGGTCGCTCATCGGTGAACCCTTCGAAGTCGTCGGCCCCGGGTCGGTGGCAGAGTGGACGGGGGCCTCGGTACGGGCGTACTCCCGTCGTGTCGCGGATCACGTTGCGGTCTGGACCAGTGCGCTGTCAATACGGCCCACGCGGCCCGTACGCACCGGGCGGCAGGCACTCGAAACCGGATGGTTTCGGCGGTGCGGCACGGTTGTCAGTGGGATGAGTCAGAATTGGTGCCAGGGCCAGCGCACACGCCGGTGAGCCACTCAGCCTCCGGCAGAGCTAATCGAGGGGCACGTATGTCCGGACTGATCGACACCACGGAGATGTATCTCCGCACCATCCTCGAGCTGGAGGAGGAAGGTGTGGTCCCCATGCGCGCCCGTATCGCCGAGCGGCTCGATCAGAGCGGGCCCACCGTCAGCCAGACTGTGGCGCGGATGGAGCGCGACGGTCTGGTGGCGGTCGCCAGCGACCGTCATCTGGAGCTCACGGAGGAGGGCCGCCGGCTGGCCACGCGCGTGATGCGCAAGCACCGGCTCGCGGAGTGCCTGCTCGTCGACGTGATCGGCCTTGAGTGGGAGCAGGTGCACGCCGAGGCGTGCCGCTGGGAGCACGTGATGAGCGAGGCGGTCGAGCGCCGTGTGCTCGAACTGCTGCGCCACCCGACCGAGTCGCCGTACGGGAACCCGATCCCGGGCCTGGAGGAGCTGGGCGAGAAGGACGGCGCCGACCCGTTCCTGGACGAGGGCATGGTCTCGCTGGCCGATCTCGACCCGGGCCTCGACGGCAAGACCGTGGTCGTGCGCCGCATCGGTGAGCCCATCCAGACGGACGCGCAGCTGATGTACACGCTGCGGCGGGCCGGCGTGCAGCCCGGCTCGGTCGTCAGTGTGACGGAGTCGGCGGGCGGGGTGCTCGTGGGCAGTGGTGGGGAGGCCGCGGAGCTGGAGTCGGACGTGGCGTCGCACGTGTTCGTGGCCAAGAGGTAGCGCGCCGCGGGCCCGTGCCGGTGGCTTGAACTCGCCCTCAACTCCCGTAACTCTCACCCCAGTTGCGCCACCTCGTCGTTCCCGTAGAAACGAAGATTCAGTGTGCGGAATCGCAGCGGCCGGGCCGTTTGCGTGCGAGGCTGTCGCGAGAGGCATATGACCTGAGAGCTCTTGACCGTGACGGCAGCGGCGCCGGCGTGCGGTCGGGGAGGGGGCGGGGAGGATGTGCCGCAGACGTGTGGAGGGCCCCGGCGCCTGGTGGCGCCGGGGCCTGTCCTCCCCTGTGCTGACCCGGAGCCCCGAGCTCCCAGGGTCATCCCCTTCGGACCGTTTTCCCCGAGCGGCCCGCTCCCCGTTGAAGATCTCCCCTCGGCGGCGGCGGTCAATCCTTGAGCGCGGTCACTCGAATGAGGGGTGTTATCGCCGAGGACCCCACTTTCGAATGCGCATTCGATAACGTGTGAGTGACGGAACCACCACGGATTACGCAGGGACAACCAGCAGGCGCACGGTGCGACCAGAGGTACCAGTGGACCGGCCGGCCCGTGCGGGACGGGCCGGCCGAGCGGATCAAAGGGGGGTGCCAGCCTATGGTGCGGCGCATCGACGTGACCGGTGCGGGCGGTGCACGCCTGGCCGCCTGGGAGTTCGCGGATCCTCCCAAGACCAGGACCGGGGAGACCGAGCGTGCGCCCGGCGTGCTGTTACTGCACGGCCTCATGGGCCGCGCCTCGCACTGGGCGTCCACCGCCCGCTGGCTCTCCGAGCGGCACCGCGCCGTCGCGCTCGACCAGCGGGGCCACGGCCAGAGCGACAAACCGCAGGAGACGGAGTACACCCGCGGGGCGTACGTGGAGGACGCCGAGGCGGCCCTCGAACAGCTCGGCCTCGCCCCGGCCGTCGTCATCGGGCACGCCATGGGAGCCCTGACCGCCTGGCAGCTCGCCGCCAAGCGCCCCGACCTGGTGAGCGGCCTGGTCATCTGCGACATGCGGGCCTCGGCGCTGGGGGCCGCCTCGCAGCGCGAATGGGAGGAATGGTTCAAGGCCTGGCCCGTTCCCTTCGCCACGCTCGCCGACGTACGGAAGTGGTTCGGCGAGGACGACCCCTGGGTGGAGCGCCCGAACCCGTCGCGCGGTGAGTTCTACGCCGAGGTGATGGCCGAGTCCGCCGACGGCTGGCGTCCGGTCTTCGAGCCCGAGCAGATGCTCAAGTCCCGCGAGACCTGGGTGTACGACGCGCACTGGGAGGAGCTGGCGCAGGTCCGCTGCCCCACCCTCGTGGTCCGCGGCCTCGACGGCGAGCTCGGCCGGGCCGAGTCCCAGGAGATGGTCCGCGTCCTGCCCAACGGCCAGTACGCGGAAGTCGCCGAGGCCGGTCACCTGGTGCACTACGACCAGCCGGAGGCATGGCGTGCGGCGGTCGAGCCGTTCATCGACAGCCTGATCGACCCGTGACCGGCGCCCGCACCGGAAGCGGCCCCGGAAGCGCGGCCCGCCGCTCAGGGCCCTAGAGCCCCAGCCCTCACCCCTTGCTGACCGCCGCCAGGATCTCCGGCAGCCGCCGCGCCGTCCGCGGCGCGGCGAACCGCAGCCCCGCCAAGGTGATCAGCGTGCCGTACGCGGCCCCCAGCGGCAGCAGCGCCCACGTCCAGTCGTCCCTGCCCGCCGAGGCGTTCAGCCAGATCGTGAGGGCGATGACGGGCGCGCACAGCAGCGCCGCCGCGACCATGCCACCGAAGATCGAGATCCAGGCCAGGCCCGCCTGCCCGGGAGCCACGTTCTTGTAGCCCTCCTGCGGGATCGAGTACGGGAAGTGGACCGAGGACAACGTCCCGGTCGCCAGCATCGCGCCGAGCAGCGCGAAGGACAGGCCGAGCACCTCGGGCAGGGCGGGCCAGTCGCCGAGCATGGCCGTCGTCAGGACGGTCACCAGAGTCGCGTACGGGAGGGTGATCACCAGCAGCGCCAACGCCCGCGCCCGCAGCTCGACATACGCGTCCCGGGTGGACGAGATGGTCATCGCGACCATCCAGAACGCGGAGGTGTCCTGCCCGAACTGGTTGTACATCAGGATGCCGAGCATCCCCGCGGCGAAGCACGAGAAATAGATCGAGCCGGTGCCCTGCAAGGCGTTGAACACCGGCACGATCAGGCCGATCGCGAGCGACGTCACCCACGCGGCCTTCGTCTTCGGATCACGCCACATGTACCGCAGACTGCGTTCCATGACCGTGCCCGTGCGCCCCGCGGGCAGCAGCCGCCCCAGCCCTGAAGAGCGGCCCGCCTTGTCCCGCGAGGCCCCGGCCGCCTGGAGGGTCGAGCCGTCCGGCGAGGTCATCAGCCGGGTCAGACTCCGCTGCCAGTAGGCCAGCAGTGCCACCAACGCCGCGCCGCTCAGGGCGATCTGGACGACCCCGACGGCGTACGAACCCTCGCTCACGGAGTCCACCGCGCCGAGCGCCGACGCGGGCGGCATCCAGCGCAGCACGTCGGCCGCCGGGTCCAGCGTGGACAGGCCCGACGAACCGAGCTTCTGCGCCCCGAAGTTGACGACCTGCGCGCCCACCGCGATCACCAGACCGCTGAGTACGGCCAGGTCGCGGCCCTTGCGGCTGGTCAGCAGGCGGATGTTGGCGGCCGCGACGGCGCGCGCGAGGGCCACGCAGACCAGGAGCGCGAGGACGACCGCGACGACCCCGGTGACGTACGCCGCCGCGCCGTGCGCCATCGCGACGACCGAGCCGACGAACAGGCACAGCGTGAACAGCGGCCCTATGCCGACCAGCGAGGCCACCAGCAGGGCGCGTACGAGCGGGCGCGGGCGCAGCGGCAGCATCACCAGGCGGGTCGGGTCGAGGGTTTCGTCGCCGCCGGGGAAGAAGAGGGGCATCACGGCCCAGCCGAGCGCCAGTACGGCGGTGAGCAGCACGGTGAGGGACGCCGCGTGCGTGTTGCCGCGCAGTGCGATCAGGCCGATCAGCTGGAGCGCGGCGAAGAGCAGGACGACGACGAGCGAGGCCACGTAGGCGGCCCGCCGCCCGGCCGACTGCCGCAGGCCGTTGCGCAGGAGGGACAGCTTGAGGCGTACGACGACGGGAGTGACGGAAGCGGGCGAGACAGCCGTACCGGTCCCCGCCGTCCCGGTGGTCCCGGCGGTCATCGGGCGCCGCCGCCCAGCCAGTCGAGGTCGGAGCCGGTGTCGCGGCCGTTCGCTCCGACGAGTTCGAGGAAGGCCTGCTGGAGGGAGGGTGCGTCGCCGCGTACGTCGGCGAGCGGACCGTGGGCGCGGATGCGTCCCGCGGCCATGACGGCGACCCAGTCGCACAGCGACTCGACGAGCTCCATCACATGGGAGGAGAAGACGACGGTCGCGCCGGAGGCGGTGTAGCGCTCCAGGACGCCGCGGATGGTCTGCGCGGAGACCGGGTCGACGCCCTCGAACGGTTCGTCCAGGAACAGCACTTCGGGGTTGTGGAGCAGGGCCGCGGCGAGACCGATCTTCTTGCGCATGCCGGTCGAGTAGTCGACGACGAGCTTGTGCTGGGCGCCGGCCAGGTCGAGCACGTCGAGGAGCTGGGTGGCCCGCTTGTCGACCTCGGCGCCGGGCAGTCCGCGCAACCGCCCGGTGTACGCGAGGAGTTCGCGCCCCGAGAGCCGCTCGAAGAGCCGCAGCCCCTCGGGCAGCACACCGATCCGGGCCTTGACCTCCGTCGGATCGCGCCACACGTCGTGCCCGACGACCTCCACGGTGCCCTGATCGGGCCGGAGCAGTCCGGTCGCCATCGACAACGTGGTGGTCTTCCCCGCCCCGTTCGGCCCGACCAGCCCGATGAACTGCCCCGCCGGCAACTCCAGATCGATCCCGGCAACAGCAACCTGCTCCCCAAACCGCTTCCAAAGCCCCCGAACCCGCACGGCAACGGCCCCTACCCGCACTCCTTCGGTCATGCGAAGCACGATACGGGGGCACCGACCTTTTTGGAGCGCCTGGTCAGGGGCGCCCCTTAGGGGCGCGGGGAACTGCGCGCTCAGCCCAAGGCGACCCGCAGATCCCCACCGGACCCGCGCGGAGCGCTAACGTCGCGCGTCCCGCCCGCAGGCGTAAGCCAAGGGCGAGATCAGCTCCTCGGCATCCGGCAACCACCGATTCGCAGGCGTAGGCCGGCAGGCCCACTGCACAGCCCCCCGAGCCCCGAACCGAGTGGGCGGCGCAGCCACATACGCCCCCTCACCGAGCACGTTCAGATCGAGCGACGCCAGCGGCCACCCCAACTTCCGCACAAGATCCGGCACCTTCGCACCAGCCCCCGGAAGCACAAAGAACTGCATCCGCCGATCCGGCGTACAGGTGACGGGCCCGAGCGTCAGCTCCATCCGCGTCATCCGCGCGAGCGCCAGAAACCCCGAGGTCTCAGGAACGTCGATCGCGTCGAACGTCCGCCCCGTGGGCAGCAGGATCGACGCCGACTGCTGCTTGGACCACAGCCGGCGCGCCACCGTCGCACTACCCGTGGCCTGCGTCGCCCAGTCCTCCCGCGCGGGATGCGCCCCGGGCACGGCGCACGAGGCCTCGCCGCACGAGCAGCGCTGCACCCCGTCGGCGGCTTCCAGCCAGGTGCCGGGGAACACGTCCCAATGGCGTTCCTCGGCATAGCGCACGGCGATGTCCTGCAGCGACTCGCCGCGCTGCTTCGGGATCTGGGCGGTCTCGGTGCCTGCGATCGTCTCTTCCACGCTCAACTCAACTCCCGCACCCACCTCGGGTTACGGGCTCACGCGCGCGCGGGGGAGGAGCATCGATTCCACACGTGGGGCGCATGGATGCATGTGTGGGGGCGCGCACGGGCAACGACAGCGGGGGCTGGGTAGCCAGGGGAGGGGCGGGCAGCAGCCCTTACCCCGGCAATCCTCACATGTCTCGCATTTTCACTGTGTCTGCGGGGCATTGATCTTCAAGGCCGGATCTTTCGCTCCCTTCACGGGCGCGGGGGTCACGGTCACTGAGGGCACGTCAACTCGGTGCGTGGGCAGGCACCGCAGCCACAGGGGGTACGCCATGGCCGCAAGGCCTCTCGTCGCGCGGCAGCCGAACGAACGGCTGCAGGCGCTCATCCAGGAAGCGGGCTGTTCGAACGCCGGGCTGGCTCGCCGGGTCAACATGTGCGGCGCGGAACACGGTCTCGATCTGCGCTACGACAAGACGTCCGTGGCGCGCTGGCTGCGCGGTCAGCAGCCGCGCGGCAGGGCGCCCGCGATCATCGCCGAGGCCCTGGGCCGCAAGCTGGGCCGGACCGTCACGATCGACGAGATCGGCATGGCGAACGGCAAGAACCTCGCCTCCGGGGTGGGCCTGCAGTTCTCGCCCACCGTTCTCGGGGCGATCGAGCAGGTCTGCGAGCTGTGGCGCAGCGACGTTGGGCGGCGGGACTTCCTGTCCGGTTCGTCGGTCGCCGCCTCCGCGCTCGTCGAGCCGAGCCGGGACTGGCTGATCTCCGCGCCGGACGCGCAGGTGTCGCGCTCGGCCGGGCCGCGGGTCGGCCTGGCCGATGTGGCGGCGGTGCGGGCGATGACCCAGGCGCTGGTGGATCTCGACCACCAGTACGGCAGCGGGCATGTACGGCCCGTCGTCGTGCACTACCTGAACAGTGTGGTCTCCGGGCTGCTGGCGGGCTCGTACCGGGAAGCCGTCGGGCGTGAACTCTTCGCGGCCGTCGCGCGGTTGACGGAGCTGGCCGGCTACATGGCGGTCGACACCGGTCAGCCCGGGCTCGCGCAGCGGTACTACATCCAGGCGCTGCGGCTCGCGCAGGCTGCCGGAGACCGTGGGTACGGCGGGTACGTACTGGCCGCGTCCATGAGCCACCTGGCCGTGCAGCTCGGGAATCCGCGGGAGATCGCACAGTTGGCGCGGGCGGCGCAGGAGGGGGCGCGCGGGCGGGTCACACCGCGCGCGGAGTCGATGTTCCACGCCGCGGAGGCGCGGGGGCATGCGTTGATGGGTGACGCGCGCTCTGCGCAGGTGGCGTCCGGGCGGGCCGTGGCGGCGCTGGAGCAGGCCGATCCGGAGTCCGGGGACGACCCGCGGTGGATCGCCCACTTCGACGAGGCGTATCTGGCCGACGAGTTGGCGCACTGCCACCGGGACCTGGGCCAGGCGGAGGCGGCGGCGCGGCGCGCGCAGGAGTCCCTCGCCGGGCACCCCGAGTCGCGCGCCCGGCGGCGGGCGATCGGGTACGTCCTGCTGGCCACCGCGCAGGTGCAGCAGCGCGAGGTGGAGCAGGCCTGTCACACGGGACTGCGCGCGGTCGAGCTGCTCGGAACCCTGCGGTCGAACCGCGGGGCCGAGTACCTGGACGACTTCCAGCAGCGGCTGGAGCCGTACCGCGACGAGCCGGTGGTGCGGGAGTTCGGGGCGCGGATGGAGTTGCAGGCGGCGGCCTAGACGTACTCGGCGCGGACGCACGGGAAATGGGGCGCCCGGGAAATGGGGCGTACGTCACGGAAGGGGTACGGAAAGTGGCCTGAGCAGCGTTCCGAGGGACGGTTTGTCACCCGCTGCCCCTGGTGGCGGGAGTCACGTCCTGTGCTGCGTGGCACTGGGTTGTGGGGACCCGGTAGCGTGAACCGACGATTCCGAAGGTCCCCCATTCGTAGGAGTCCCGGTGACGCACAACGGACAGGGCGACGAGCCCTCGGCGCGCCCCGCGCACGAAGGCATCGTGCTGCCGTCCGACGGCGGCGAGCCCCTCCTGCCGGGCCAGACGGGCGACCGGGCGCTCCCGGCGGGCGGTCAGGCCTGGGACCAGCCGTGGGGCCCTGGACCCGCCGCGCAGGCTCCTCCGGAGCCGGGGCAGGGCTGGACGGCCCCCGGTGAATGGGGTAATGCGGTTTCGGGGCCGGACGCGCAGGCTCCGGACCCCGGCACGCAGGCTCCGGGCTGGGACGACGGGTCGGCTTCGAGGCAGAGCGCGCCGGGCGGCTCCGCCGAGGGCGCGCCCGCCTGGGGCGCCGCCGGGCCGTCGGCGCAGTACGGACAGCAGCACGGCGAGCAGCATGGACAACAACACGGTCAGCAGCACGGCCAGCAGTACGGCGGTCAGCCCGGTGGGCAGTACGGAGAGCAGGCGCCCCAGTACGGGGCGCAGGGCGCGAGCCCTCAGTGGGGCGGCCCGCAGACGCCGAACGGCGGCGGCCAGTTGCCCCCGCAGCAGTCCGACGGCCGTACGCCCCTTCCGCACGAGGGCATGACGACGAACGGGTACGGCGCGCCCCAGACGCCGGGCCCGTACGCGGCCCAGCAGCCTTCGCAGGCCTCGCACGCCCCGGCCGGGCAGGCACCGCTGCCGCCCGCCGCCGGGCAGGCCCAGCCGCAGGGGCAGGGGCAGGCCCAGCCGCAGGGCCAAGGACAGGGACAGGCGCAGGGCCAGGGCGGTTACGAAGGCCGGCAGGCCGGCGCGGGACAGCTCCCGTCCGGCGCGTACGACCCTTCGCAGGCCCCCGGTGGCCGGGCGGCGCCGCTGCCGCCGATGGACGCCGGTGCGGGCCCGCGGCACGGTGCCGCCCCCATGGACGAGGGCGCGACCCAGTACCTGCCGCCCGTCGCCGCGGCGGCACCCATGGACGAGGGCGCCACGCAGTACATCCCCCCGGTGGGTCCCGGTGCGCTGCCGCCCGAGATGCCTTCCGGAGCGATGCCCACCGGAGCGATGCCGTCTGAGGCGAGGCCCGCCGAGGCCACGCAGTACCTCGGCCGGGTCCGGCAGGACGGGCCGGTGCCCGGCGCGCGCGGTGCCGGGCCCATGCCCCCGGTCGCGGACCCCGACGCCCAGGCCACGCAGCTGATCGCGCCGGTGCCCGCCCAGCCCGGCGCGGCGCCCTACGGGATACGTCCGGGCGGGCCCGAGGACCGGCAGCAGCCGCCGGCCGAGTTCGACAACCTCTTCAGGTCCGACGCCGCCGGCTCCACCCAGCAGTTGCCCCGGTTCGAACAACCGCGGGCGAACCAGGGCGGCGCACCCGGCTTCGGCACCCCGGGCCACCCCGGTGCGCCGGGCGTTCCGGGCTTCCCCGGCTCCGGCTCTCCCGACGGTCCCGCCGGGCGCGGCGCACGCCGCGGTGCGGCGGACGGGGACGACGGCCGTGGCGGCCGCAGCCGTTCACGCCTGCCCCTCATCGCGGCCGTCGGTGTGGGCATCGCCGTGCTGGGCATAGGCGCCGGCGCCCTGCTCAGCGGTGGCGGTGGCGGAGACGACGGCCAGAGCGACAAGAACAAGACGGTGGCGGCGACCGCCCCCGCCACGGACGGTTCCGCGTCCGCGGCCGCCGACCCGGCCAAGGAGCAGGCCGTGGCACTGGACAAGCTCCTGGCGGACAGCAACAACAGCCGCGACGCGGTGGTCAAGGCCGTCACCGACGTACGGACGTGCACGAACCTCGGCCGGGCCGCCGCCGACCTGCGCAACGCGGCCGAGCAGCGCAACGGCCTGGTCACCCGCCTCGCGGCCCTGTCGGTCGACAAGCTGCCGGACAACGCGCGGCTGACCGCCGCGCTCAACGGTGCCTGGAAGGCCTCCGCCTCGGCCGACACCCACTACGCCGCCTGGGCCGACCAGGTCGCCGGGAAGAAGGGCTGCCCCAAGGGCAAGGCGCGCACCACGGGCCAGACCCAGGCCGGCAACCGCGAGAGCGGCACCGCGACCACGGAGAAGGCCAAGGCCGCGAAGCTGTGGAACTCCATCGCCCAGACCTACGGTTTGACGGAGCGTCAGCCCGCCCAGCTCTGACCGGGATCGGGACCCGGGCCTGGATCGGGCCCGGGAGTCCGGATCAGGCCCGGGAGTCCGGATCAGGCCCGGACCGGGCCCGGAAACACGGTCAGGACGTGCCGTCCGTGTTCTCCAGCACCTTCGACACGTTGACGAACCCCTTGCGGGCCGTGACCAGTTGACCTCGGCGTACCACCTGGAAGGTCACGTCGGAGTTGACCAGCCGGGGGAAGCCGGTCGCCGCGATCAGGTCCTGGAAGCTCCAGCTGAGCGTCGGTGTCAGGTCGCCGGTGGTGACCTTCAGGCCGTCGTCGAGCGTGCGCCGCAGCGTCCGCGAGGACACCTCGCCGTCGCCGAGCGACTCGACGGCCTGCTTCAGGACGTTGTACGCGATCCAGGTGGTCTGCACGCCCGGGTCCGCCGCGTCGATCCGGTTGTCGCCGAAGGCCTCCTCGCGGATGACCTCACGCATCGGCTTCCAGCGCGGGTCGCTCGCCACGGGGTACCAGCCGGTGACGTACGACCCCTCGTACGCAGTGCCCGTGGCGTCCAGCACCGACTGGTCGACGCTGCCGAGCACGGACGCCGTCCGCACCTTCGGGTAGTCCTGGCGGGTGCGCCGGAAGGAGTCCATGAAGGTGTCCGTGCGGTCGCCGAGCGCGGGCACCACGCACCCCTGCTCGGCGAGCGGGTCCGACGTGACCCGTTCCAGTGCCTGTTCGGCGTGGCCCGAGTACTCCGTGGCGTCCTCGGCGGCCCGCTGGTCGACGGCCGCCGGATGCCCGGCCGCGGACAGGCCGGAGTCGAGCAGCACGGGCAGTTCGTCGCCGGCGATCGTGTCGGGGCGTACGAGGGTGACGGGGCCGCAGGCCTTGGCGAGCTGCTGGCCGAGGCCGGCCAGGAGGGAGGGCTGGCCGCCGTTGACGGGGTAGGAGAGCGGGCTGGTGAACTCGTCGTCGGTGACGCCGTACCCGCCGAGGTACGGGATGCCGGCCGCCTCCAGCGGGGAGAGGAAGGAGCGGCCGTGCTGGCTGTAGGAGCCGACGACCGCGACGACGTTCTCGTCGACCGCGCGCCGGGCGCACCGGGCGGCGGCCACCGTGTCGTTGTGGTCGTTGCAGGTGAGGACCTTGAGTTTGCGGCCGTCGATGCCGCCGTTGGCGTTGATCCAGCGCGCGTACGCGAGTGCCATGGCGGGCATGCCGGGCTTGTTGGTCGCCTTGGTCTTCTCCGGTGCCCACGTCATGACGGTGACGGTGTCGTCCCCGGAGCCCCCCGTGACCCCGGGGACGACCCCGCACCCGACGGCTATGGACGCACACGCCGCCAGCGCGCCTGCCGCCAGCACTCTGCGCCTGGCGGCGGGACGGGAGCGGACGGGGAGGAAGGTGCGGGTGCGTCGCCTGCCGGTCATGGACATGCACGATTCCGTCACATCGCTAAGGCCGGTGTGATCCCTGGTCAACGCTCGGTGACGGGCAGGTGAACACCGGGGTGCAATGCGGGTCGAACGGGCGGGAACGTACGATCGATGACCGTGCAAGGTTCGGAGAACTCTTCCCGTCGCGGCCGTCGCTCATCCACCATGGGCGGCATGCCACTGAACGACATGCCCTGGTGGCGCTGGCGCAGCAATGTGCGCTCCGCGCTGCACATGCTTTCCGACACCGACTTCCAGCGGGGGGTCTGGCTCGCGGGTGTCGACGGGTACGGAGACGTGACCGACGCCGTCTACCGCCTCGTCGAGGACACCTGGCTGGACAACTGGTCCGCCGAGAAATACGTCGGCACGATCTTCCGGGACTCGCAGGAGGCGGCGCTCGTCGACAGCGCCGTGCTGCGGGTGCTGCGGATCATGCACCAGGTGGGGCCCGACGCGGCCGTCTCCGCGTACCTCGACCACCAGGGGTGGCCGGATGCCGTGCGGGCCGCGCGGGACGCGCATGTGCGGATGGCGGTGAGTGACGGGGAGGATCCCGATGCGGCGCCTCGGACGCTTGAGGTGCTGCGGATCATGACTCGCTCGGCGTAGGTGCTCCGCTGGGTTCGGCGGGGGTGCTCCGCTGGGTTCGGCGGGGAGCGTCCGGCCGGTGGGACGTGTGGGCGGGGGGTCTGTCGGATATGGGACCCTGGCGTGCATGAATGAGCAGTCCGTCGTCGCTGAGCAGTACGTCCTCACTCTTTCCTGCCCGGACAAGCAGGGCATCGTGCATGCCGTGTCGAGTTATCTGTTCATGACCGGGTGCAACATCGAGGACAGCCAGCAGTTCGGTGATCACGACACGGGGCTGTTCTTCATGCGGGTGCACTTCTCGGCGGAGGCGCCGGTGACGCTGGACAAGCTGCGGGCGAGCTTCGCGGCGATCGGTGACTCCTTCCAGATGGACTGGCAGCTGAACCGGGCCGAGGACAAGATGCGGGTCGTGCTGATGGTCAGCAAGTTCGGGCACTGTCTGAACGACCTGTTGTTCCGGGCGCGGATCGGGGCGTTGCCCGTCGAGATCGCGGCGGTGGTGTCCAATCACACTGATTTCGCCGAACTCGTTGCTTCGTATGATGTGCCGTTCCATCACATTCCGGTCAGCAAGGACAACAAGGCGCAGGCTGAGGCGCAGGTGCTGGAGTTGGTGCGGGAGAAGGACGTCGAGCTTGTCGTGCTCGCGCGGTACATGCAGGTTCTTTCTGATGATCTCTGTAAGCAGTTGAGTGGGCGGATCATCAATATTCATCACTCGTTCCTGCCGAGCTTCAAGGGTGCGAAGCCGTATCACCAGGCGCATGTTCGTGGGGTGAAGCTCATCGGTGCCACTGCTCACTATGTGACGGCCGATCTCGATGAGGGGCCGATCATCGAGCAGGAGGTTGAGCGGGTGGGGCATCAGGTCACGCCGGAGCAGTTGGTTGCGGTGGGGCGGGATGTGGAGTGTCAGGCGCTGGCGCGGGCTGTGAAGTGGCATGCGGAGCGGCGGATTTTGTTGAATGGGCGGCGGACTGTCGTTTTTGCCTGACGGTGCCTCCGGCGGTTGGGCTGGTTTTGTCTGCGGGTTCGGTGGGGGCTTGTCGCGCAGTTCCTCGCGCCCCTGGGTATGTGGGTGGGCGGTGCCGTGACGGGGTATCCGATCGCCGCTCTGAGATATCCAGTCATGGCATGTTGCCGCGGCGATCGGACACCCCGACACGACCCCTCACGCCGGAGTGCCGGGTGCGGGTGGGTGGGGGCTGGGGTGCGTGCGGATTGGGTTACATGCGGCTTAGGGAGGCTGCTGCGAAGAGGACGTCTCTGATTGCTTCGCGGTCGCCCAGTTGGCCTGTTGCTGCTTCTTCGGGGGAGACGTGGCCTGCGGCTAGTTGGCAGAATTCGACGCCGTCCAGGGCTACGTGGGCCACCTCGTGTTCGGGGGAGGCCAGGGCGCCGGGGGAGTCTAGGGGGATGTGCCACTCGCCGCCTCCCAGGCCCTCGATCTCCAGGCGGAGGGTGCGGCCGGGGGCGCCGGCCGGGACCAGGTGGGGGGCGTGGCCGGGGGTGGCGAGGCCTGCTTGGCGGCGGGCAGCCAGGGCGGCGGGGAGCATGCGGGCGCCCAGGTCGATCATCGCGTGCAGGTGGCGCGCGGAGGGCGGCTGGTAGGGGTAGTCGACGGCGTCCGCGATGTCTCCCGCGTGGACCCAGCACTCGAAGGCGCGGTCCAGCATGGCGTCCCGGAGAGGGAGTTCGAAGTCGCCGTACGAGACGGTGAGGCGGCCGGAGCCGCCGCCGGCGAAGGCCACCGTGCGGACCAGGTTGTGGGTCTGCTCGCGCCACGGGACGCGTACGGAACGGGTGGGCGGGAAGTGCGAGGCTCGCCAGAACGCTTCCGTGCGGGCCGAGGGGGTGGCCTTGTCCGCCGGTGTCGCGCCGAGCGGGTCGTCGAGGCCGAGGGCCAGGGCCACCAGGCCGTCCACGGTCATGAGGTGGGCGATGACGCCCGCGACGGTGGTGCGGCGGCTGGCCGGCTCGTCGCCCTCGAACCAGCGCAGGCGTACGGGGGCGTGCCACTCCGCGTCGGCGATGTCCTGGAGGAGGGCGTCCAGGCGGGCCGTCTCCGCGTCGTACGGGGTCGCCCATTCGGGGACCGGGATGCGGGGCGGGCGGCGGTCGAGGCAGCCTGCCAGGACGCGGGTGCGGAGGGTGGGGTCCAGGTCGAGGCTCTCCGCCGGGTGCAGGAGGCCGACCGCCTCGCGCAGCCGCAGGGCCTCGTCCGCGCAGGAGCCGCAGGCGCCGAGGTGGTCCTCGACGGCCGCCGTCTCGTCGGGGGAGCAGGCCGCCAGTGCCCAGGCGCCGAGCAAGGCCTTCAGGACCCGGTGTTCGAGGACGAGGGGCGCGGGGGTGGGTTCGGGGAGGGGGAGGGGGAGGCCGGTGTCCTCTACGGACGAGCGCGGCATGGGTATGCGCGGGGGCTCGTCGGGGTCCTGGCCGTTTCCGCTGCGGGGGTTGTCGGGGCCGCCCGGTCCTCGCGGGCCGTTCCCGGGCTTCCCGGGCCCCGAGCCGCCGTCGCCCTGCCGGCCCACGCGGGCGTCGTCGTCCTCCGGGTCCGTGTCGTCGTACGGCTCGAAGGGGTTGGCGCCGTTCACCGCGCACCCCCGTACTCGGGCGGTGTCCCGGACGGGCCGGTGTCGTGGGCGGTGGACAGGAGCTGCAGGCCGAGGCGTAGGCGGCGGCGGGCCTCGTCCTCGGTGACGCCGAGGTCGGTGGCGGTCTGGCGGTAGTCACGGCGCTGGAAGTAGGCGAGTTCCAGGGCGGCGCGCAGCGGGGTGGGCATGGACGTGACGATGTAGTCGGCGCGGGCGGCCACCGAGGCGCGGCGGACCTTGCGTTCCAGTTCCTCGGTGCTGCCCCGGCCGTCGGCGAGTGCGGCGGTCTCGGTCGCGCGCAGCCGCTGCACGGCGAGGCGGTGGGTCAGTGTGGCGACCCAGGAGCGCAGGGGGCCCTGCTTGGGGTCGTACGACTCGGGGTTCTCCCAGACATGGGCGAAGACCTCGCGGGTGATGCCGTCGGCGGCGTGCTCGTCTCCGAGCACACGGTGGGCGAGGCCGTGCACGAGCGAAGCGAACCGGTCGTAGAGCTCGCCGAGCGCGGCCGCCTCCCCACGCGCGAGCCGCTGCTGCATCTTGCGGTCCCAGCGGGGCGGCGCGTCCTTCTTGGCCATCCGGCCCCCCTCACCCCTGTCCGTGCCCGGCGCCTGTCCCTGTGTCCACCGGATTCTCCTCTCCGGTTTCCTCTCGAATGTAGTCGGCACCCCTGAGGACGCACGCCCCTTTGTGGCAATGCGCGCCCCTGGGAGAGCGATGGATGGTAGTGGTCTCGTCACGCTCTGCGTGCGTATACCCGGCCTTGGCCTGATCAGGCCCGACCGTACTCGATCGCTCTCGACCGAAACGGTCCTTATGGAGGATGCCAACGGTCCTTATGGAGGACGCTTCGATTCGGCATCCCGTGTTTCATGGAGCGAGGGCGGGGCAGCCGCGCACCAGGGAAGCGAAGGAGTCGCTTCCGCTTCCATTTCGGGGCCCGACGGCGTCGGGCGGTCCGGAGGGCGGCCCGGTTCCGGCAAACGTCGAGCGAGAGGCAGGCGCGTGACGCTCAGGGTGACCGACGGCGAGCAGGGCGGCTGGGCCGTGCTCCGGGTGTCGGGCGAGATGGATCTGGTGACCTCACCGGTGCTGCGCCAACGGGTGCACGACGCGGTGGCCGACGGCCGGCACGACATCGTCCTCGACCTCTCCGGGGTCCTCTTCTGCGACTCCAGCGGCGTGGGCGTACTCATCGCGAGCCGTCGCCTGATGCGTTCCTGCCAGGGCCGCCTCCGTCTGATCCTGCCCGCGCAGGGGGCCGTGGACGGTTCCTACGTCAACCGGGTCCTCGGCGCCCTCGGTGTGCGTCGCCTCTTCGACGTGTATTCCGACGTCAGCGCCGCCGTGGACGAGGAGTCCCGCCCGCTGTCCGCGTGATTCCCGTCACGTGCGGGGATGATCGTCCCGGAACTCCGTGACGCCGTTGTCGCGGAATTTCTCCGGTCTTGGCACAAGCGTCGTTTTCGGCTCCCCGAGGGCCCCGGTCGTCGTACGCTCCGTGCCAGACGCACCCACGTGATGTAAGGCGGCCCGAACAGACATGGTCAGCACCGAGTACGAGCGAAAGATCGCCGCCCGGTTCGCCACCTTCGACCAGGACGGCAACGGCTATATCGACCGCGAGGACTTCAGCGCGGCGGCCAAGGCGTTGCTCGCGGAGTTCGGTACGGCGGCCCGCTCCGACAAGGGCCAGGCCCTCTACATCGGCGCGGAGGCCTTCTGGCAGGGCATGGCCGGGATAGCGGACCGGGACGGCGACCAGCGGATCACCCGCGAGGAGTTCGTGCACGGTGCCGTGAAGCGGCTGCGGGACAACCCCGACCGGTTCGCCGGGATCGCCGGGCCCTTCCTGCACGCGGCGCTCGCCGTCGCGGACGCCGACGCGGACGGCGCGGCGACCGTGGCCGAGACCGCGCGGGCCCTCAAGGCCCTCGGCGCGCCCGAGGCCGTCGCCACCGCAGCTGCCGGCACGCTCGACACGGACGCCGACGGCCGCATCAGCGAACCGGAGATCGTGAGCGCCTTCGCCCGCTACTTCACGGTCCCCGAATAACGCTCCCTGAGCTTGTACTTGAGCACCTTCCGCAGGGTCTCGCCCCGCGGAAGGGCGTCCACCACCTCCAGTTGCTCCGGCAGCTTGTGCACGGACAGCCCTTCCGCGCGCAGGTAGGCGGTGACGGCCGAGAGAGTCAACTCCGGTGACCCCGGCGGCTGTTCGACCACCGCGCAGACCCGCTCACCGCGCTCGTCGTCCGGCAGCCCGATCACCGCCGCGTCGCCCACCGCCGGATGCCGGTGCAGCAGATCCTCGATCTCCTGGGCCGAGATGTTCTCCCCCTTGCGGATGATGACGTCCTTGAGGCGGCCGGTCAGCACGAGATGCCCGCTCTCGGTGAGCCGCCCGAGGTCCCCGGTGATCAGGAACCCGTCCTCGTCGAAGGCCTCCGCGGTCTGCGCGGGGTCGAGATAGCCCTTGCAGACGGCCTCGCCGCGCAGCCGCACCTCGCCGTCCACGATCCGTATCTCCATGCCCTCGGGAGGCCGTCCCTCGGTCGTGGCTAGGTTCTCCGGGGTGTCGTCCGGCGACCCCATCGTGATCATCGGCACCTCGGTCATGCCGTACCCGTGGGTGAGTTGGACGCCCATCTCGCGTACGACTGCGTGGTGCAGCTCGGGCGGCTTCGGCGCCCCACCGCCCGCCAGGAGGCGCAGAGTCGGGATGATCTTCGAGTCGGGCTGCTTGCGCTGTTCGGCCAGGAACATCGAGTAGAACGCCGTCGAGCCGCCCGCCACGGTCACCCCGTGTTTGCGGTAGCCCTCCAGGGCGTCCGGCAGCGCGAACTTCTCGAAGAGCACCGCCGGGAACCCGTACAGCAGCAGCATGACCAGGTAGTCGGGCCCGCCGATGTGCGCGAAGGGGAACGCGATCGAGCCGACGTCGTCCGCCGACAGGTGCAGCGCGTGGGCGAGGCACGAGCCGCCGGCGATCAGCGAACGGTCCGTGTGCAGCACGCCCTTGGGGGCGGAGGTGGTCCCCGAGGTCCAGTAGATCCAGCGCACGTCCGTGCCGCTGGTGGGCGGCGGGGGCAGCAGGGAGGTGTCCCCTTCGGGGAGCGAGTCGTACGCCTCGAAGACGCCCCGTGCACCGATGTGCCGGGCCATGCCGGTGTGGTCGAAGCCCCGCCACTCGCCCGGCACGGCGAAGTGCTCGGCCGCCGACTCCTCCAGCGCGAAGGCGACTTCACGATCCCGGTAGAAGGGGATCACCGGTGACTGCACGGCACCGAGCCGGGCCAGCGCCATCGCCAGCAGGACCGTCTCGATGCGCGTCGGCAACTGCCAGGCGACGACCGTCCCTGGGCGTACGCCCAGGCCGTACAGGCCCGCCGCGGCCCTCTCCGTGCCAGAGCGCAACTCCTCGAAGGTGAGCGTCCGGTCGTCCTGGAGGAGGACCGGACGGTCGGGGGTGAGCGCGGCCCGGCGCTCGACGAGCTCCCAGAAGGTGCGGGAGGCGCTCAGCGTGTGTGCGGTGTCGGCCATACCCGTACTCCCCCTTTTTTTTGAGGCTCGGTTCGCCTCCGGGGCGCAGAAGCCTGTGTCGAGAGCCCGATCGTGCTCGACCCTCATTCGTCGGGCCTCCGCGCGTTCGGGCTCTCGACACAGGCGCGCCCCTTCGGCTCACTCGCCTGTAGCTGACGGCCTGTCAGATTCGAGGAGAGCGTAGGCCCCGGCGCCTTGTCGGTCCAGGGGTGCGGGGCTAGCCTGCTTTCTGACGGACCATCAGATACGGTACGCACTCTTCGGCGGAGGGCACTCATGACGGAACTGCCGCGGATCGTCAGCGTCGACGACCACGTGATCGAGCCCGCGCACCTCTTCGAGACCTGGCTGCCGAGGAAGTACCACGACCGCGGCCCCAAACCGCTGACGGCCGGCATCGGCGAACTCGCCTACGTGGCCGGGAAGTACCAGATCACGATGGACCCGGACGGGCCGCCGACCGACTGGTGGATCTACGAGGACCTGAAGTTCCCGTACAAGCGCAACATCGCCGCCGTCGGCTTCGACCGTGACGAGATGACCCTGGAGGGCATCACGCGCGCGGAGATGCGGCCGGGCTGCTGGGACCCGGTCGAGCGGATCAAGGACATGGAGGCCAACCATGTGGAGGCCTCGCTCTGCTTCCCGACCTTCCCGCGCTTCTGCGGCCAGACCTTCGCCGAGGCGCACGACAAGGAGGTGGCGCTGGCCTGCGTGCGCGCGTACAACGACTGGATGGTCGAGGAGTGGTGCGGCGACAGCGGCGGCCGGCTCATCCCGCTCTGTCTCATCCCGCTCTGGGACATCGACCTCGCGGTCGCCGAGATCAGGCGGAACGCGGCCCGCGGCGTGAAGGCGGTGACCTTCTCCGAGATCCCCACCCACCTGGGGCTGCCGTCCATCCACTCCGGCTACTGGGACCCGTTCTTCGCGGTCTGCCAGGAGACCGGCACGGTCGTCAACATGCACATCGGCAGCAGCAGCCAGATGCCGGCCGCCTCCCCGGACGCACCGCCCGCCGTCCAAGCGTCCCTGAGCTTCAACAACGCGATGGCGTCGATGATGGACTTCCTGTTCTCGGGAGTCCTGGTGAAGTTCCCGCAACTCAAACTTGCCTACTCCGAAGGGCAGATGGGCTGGATCCCGTACGCCCTGGAGCGCGCGGACGACGTGTGGGAGGAGCACCGGGCCTGGGGAGGGGTGCGGGACCTGATTCCCGAACCTCCGTCCACGTACTACTACCGGCAGATCTTCTGCTGCTTCTTCCGCGACAAGCACGGCGTCGCGTCGCTGGACGTGGTCGGGCGGGACAATGCCACGTTCGAGACCGACTACCCGCACGTCGACTCGACCTTCCCGCACACCAAGGAAGTCGCCCTCGACCATGTGAAGGGCCTCGACGACGAGACCGTCTACAAGCTGATGCGGGGCAACGCGATCCGCATGCTGGACCTGGACCTCGACAAGTAGCGGGCCGGGCCATGGATCTCACGTACACGCCCGAGGAGGACGAGTTCCGGGTGCGGCTGCGGGAGTGGCTGGGTGAGGTGCTCCCAGGGTTGCCTCCGAAGCCCTCGCCCGACGACTGGCCCGGGCGGCGCGCGTACGACCTCGGCTGGCAGCGGATGCTGTACGACGCCGGGTACGCGGGACTCCACTGGCCCGCCGACGCGGGGGGCCGCGGGGCCACGCCGACGCAGCACCTGATCTTCCTGGAGGAGACGGAAAAGGCGGGCGCACCCTACGTAGGGGCCAATTTCGTCGGACTGCTGCACGCCGGGCCGACGATCGCCGCCGAGGGGACGCCCGGGCAGCGGGCGCGCTGGCTGCCGCCGGTGCTGCGCGGCGAGGAGGTGTGGTGCCAGGGGTTCAGCGAGCCGGACGCAGGGTCGGACCTCGCGGCACTGCGCACGCGCGCGTGGCGGGACGGCGACGACTACGTGGTGAGCGGGTCCAAGATCTGGACCTCCCACGCGGAAGTCGCCGACTGGTGCGAGCTGTTGGTGCGGACGGATGTGAAAGCGCCGAAGCACCGGGGGATTTCGTGGCTCGCGATGCCGATGGACGCCCCGGGGATCACGGTGCGGCCGCTGCGTACGCTCGCGGGGTCCACCGAGTTCGCGGAGGTCTTCCTCGACGAGGTGCGGGTGCCGGTCGCCAACCGGGTCGGCGAGGAGAACGACGGCTGGCGCGTGACCATGGTGACGCTGTCGTTCGAGCGCGGCACCGCCTTCGTGGGCGAGGTGGTGGCGTGCCGGCGCGTGCTGGGCGAACTCGCCAGACAGGCACGCAAGAGCGGGCGCTGGGACGACCTCACGCTGCGGCGCCGGCTCGGCCGGCTGAACGCCGAGTTCCGTGCCCTGTGGCGGCTGACGCAGTGGAACGTCGGCGAGGCGGAACGGACCGGCGGCGTGCCGGGCGTCGGAGGCTCGGTCTTCAAACTGAGGTACTCGCACGCGCGGCAGGAGCTGTACGACACGGCGGCGGAGGTGCTCGGCCCTGACGGGCTCGACCTCGACGCCGAGTGGACCCTGGACCGGCTGTCGTCCCTCTCGTACACCATCGCGGCCGGTACCTCGCAGATCCAGCGGAACATCGTGGCCGAGCGGATCCTGGGCCTGCCGAAGGGACGGTGACCTCGCGGACATGTACTTCCAACTCACGGATGATCAACGCGCCTTGCGGGCCGGCGTACGCGAACTGCTGGACCGGCGCTTCGGGCGCGAGCAGCTGCGGGCCGCCGTGGACGGGCCGGCCATGAACGCCCCCGTCCTGGACCGCGCGCTCTGGCGCGAGTTGGGCGAGGCGGGGTTCTTCGCGCTGCGGCTCCCGGAGGCGGACGGCGGGGTCGGACTCGGCCTTCCCGAGACGGTCCTGGCCTTCGAGGAGGTCGGCCGGGCCCTGCTGCCCGGCCCTCTCGTGGCCACGCACCTGGCGGCCGGCGAGGTGCCCGGAGCCGCCACGGGCGAGACCGTCGTCGCGGCCGCGGACGGCCCGCTGGTGGAGTGGCTGGACGCGGCGGACGTCGTACGCGGCGACGTGACCGGAGCCGTCCCGCTGCGGTCGGTGGACCCGCTGACACCGCTGCACCGGCTGCCCCGGGCCGCACCGGCCGACCCCCTGGCCGCCCTGCTGACCGCCGCCGAACAACTCGGCTCCGCCGCGCGCACCTGCGAACTGGCCGTGCAACACGCCCGGACCCGTGAGCAGTTCGGGCAGCCGATCGGGGCCTTCCAAGCGGTGAAACACCTGTGCTCGGAGATGCTGGTGCGCGTGGAGGTGGCCCGTGGTGCGGTGTACGCGGCCGCCGTCACCGCCGATCCGCTCGACATCGCGGCGGCCGGGCTGCTCGCCGACGAGGCGGCCGGGCGCGGCGCCCGCGACTGCCTCCAGGTGCACGGCGGCATGGGCTTCACATGGGAGTCCGACGTGCACCTTCACCTCAAACGGGCCTGGTTGCGCGCCCGGCGCGGCCGGAGCGCGGCCGAGGCCGAGGAGGCGCTCGCGGCGGACCTGCTGACCGCGGTGGCGGAGCCCGGAACGTGACAGAGGCGGCCGGTTGCCGCCGATCGTGGCACTTCAGAGAAGGCCGTAAGGGGCAGAAGTCGCGGAACGTGGCATACCGGAATTACCGAGCGTTGATATCGGGTTGTGTCCTAGGTGTGACTCGTCACGGCCTGGAGTCAGAGCTCTGCTCCGGTACCTTCTGTGGGATGCGACTGGTTCTGAGGCCGATCCATTACGGAGTTGCCGTTGAGGCGACTCCGGGACCGGCGATGCGTGCCTCTCGCAAGGCAGGACGAAGGACCGTTCCTGCCTGTTCGACTCCCCGTGGCGAGCGTCGCACAGTATGCCTCAGGCGTACTCCTTCGCGCTGGAATATGCCCGAAGCGCTTGTTGGGGTGACTGTACGTCAACCATGCTGTCTCGTAAGGGGATCACGTTCCGTGAGCCCTTTTCTGACCACGATCGTGGCCCTTGCGAGGCGCGAGGCGATGTGTCCGCCGGTTCGGATGGTGTGAGCGGTGCAGGTGCTTCAAGTGCAGCTGGAGATCCGGCCCGACCCCGCGGAGGTGGGGCGAGCCCGGAGGTGGGCGCGTTCGAGGCTCGCCGGATCCGGGATAGGAGTCGATGAGCCGCTCGCCGAGACGCTGATCCTGCTCATCTCCGAACTGGTCACCAACGCCGTGGTGCACACCGGCCGCCCCGCCGTGCTGCGCCTGTCGCTGCCGGGTGCGCCGCCGGAGGCCTCCGCGGCGGAGCTCGCGGCCGGGGAGGCGGCGGGAGAGCGGTCCGTGGCGGCCGTCGCCACCGTCCGCCTCGAAGTGGTCGACACCAGCGCCCGCCCGCCGCGCCCGCGATGCGCGGACGGCGACGAGACCAACGGCCGCGGCCTGGCGCTCGTCGACGGCCTCGCCGACCGCTGGGGCTGGAGCCCCGAGGGTGCCGGAAAGCGCATCTGGTGCGAGGTGGACCGCTGTTCGGGCACGAACGCGGCCTCGGTGGCGTGCGACGCGGCTCCGACCGCGTACGGGAGTGGCGCGGCGGCGTACGAGAACGGTGTGGCGACCTCGTACCGCGCCGGCGGCACGACGCCCTACGAGGATCTGGCGTACGAGGCCGTGTAGCGCACGGTGCCGTGTGGCGCACGGCGCGGCCGGCGCCGCGCGGGCCTGTCTGGGTGAGGGCCGTGTGCGCATGGTGTGCGGTCGGCGCGCGGGCGGCATCACGTACGGATTCCGGGCGTCCGCTACTGCCGAGTGCGCCGGGCCGTGCTTCCGTTCGTGCTGGTCATAAAAGCCGCGTAAGCGATGAATCCCCGAACAGGTGTTGACGTGGCGTGTCCGTTTGATCACGCTTGTGGACAACGATTCGCTGCGAGGGGACGACGAGGGTTCCGGTGACGGGAGCCCTCGGCGAGTGTGGATCGTGATTCGGCGTCGGCTCCTACGGGGTCAGGAGTAGAGCGGGTGCGCCGGAGCCGGATGGCGGCGCGCGGTGCCGTGCTCGGGGCGAGCAGTGGCGCGCCGCCAGCCGACCCTTGCCTCAGAGGATCGCGACCGGTGCCACCGGGGTGCCCGTGCCGCCGACGAACGGTTCGGGCATGGCCGACAGCAGGAACGTGAAGCGGCTTTCTTGTCCACAGGCTGTGGACAACTCTTCGAGATTCCAGTTCTGGCCCTGGAGCATCCCCATCTCGACCAGGTCGAGCGCGTGCACGGGCAGCCACAAATCCTCTATTTCCGGCGGAAATATCTCAAAGGTCATGGTGTCGTTGGCGACCGCCGCGACGTCGCGCGCGTGGAACCACTCCGGGGTGCGGACGGAGAGGCCTGGGGACGGGTACGCGTACGCGTGTTTGTCGCCCGCCAGATAGAGCTGGATCTGACCGGTGCGTACGAGCACGATGTCGCCGGGGCCGACCCGGGCGCCGGCGAGTTCCTCGGCCGCTTCGAGGTCTTCCGGGGTCACCACGTGGCCGCCGTCGAGGCGCTCCTTGCCGCGGGCGCGGGCCACGTCCAGGAGGATGCCGCGCGAGACGACGTGCCGGGGCTTCTCGATGCCGCTGAACTCGGCGCCGGCGTGCGCCGTGACGGTACTGGCCGGACGGCCGTTGTAGATCTTTCCCGAGTGTGAGACATGGGTGAGCGCGTCCCAGTGGGTGGCCGCCTGGAGGCCCATCGTCACGGCGTCGTCGCTGCACGCCACCGTGCCCGGGCCGAACAGCTCCTGGTTGATCTGCACCATCGCGTGCAGCGGGTTGACCCGGCCCGGGATCATCCCGGTCTGGACGCCGTCCTGCCGGAGGTCGAGGGCGAGCGGGACGCGGTGGCCCGTACGGACGGCCGCGGCGGCCTCGCGTACGACCTCGTCGGTGATGAGGTTCAGCGTGCCGATCTCGTCGTCGGCGCCCCAACGGCCCCAGTTGTTCACGCGCTTGGCGATGTCGTGGAACGCCGGATGCAGTGTCGGCAGTGACATGAGTCCTCCGCGGGGCTTGTCTCCGGGTATCTGACGGGTCGTAGAATCTGAGTCGAATCTAACGGACCGTCAGAAACTGCGGGAAGGGGCCGGGGCGTGGGGAACTTCTTGGCGGGCAAGGTCGTCGCCGTGACCGGAGCGGGGCGGGGAATCGGGCGTGCGGTGGCGCTGGCGGCCGCGGCCGAGGGAGCGCGTGTCGTCGTCAATGACTTCGGGGTGTCGATCGAGGGTGCGGAGCCGACGAGCTCGGTGGCCGACACCGTGGTCAAGGAGATCGAGGCGGCCGGCGGGGACGCGGTCGCGGTGGCCGACGACATCTCGACGATGGCGGGCGGGCAGCGGGTCGTCGACACGGCGTTGTCGGCGTACGGCCGTCTCGACGGGGTCGTCTGCGTGGCCGGGATTCTGCGGGAACGGATGCTCTTCAACATGTCCGAGGAGGAGTGGGACCCGGTCGTCGCCACGCACCTGAAGGGCACGTTCACGGTTTTCCGGGCGGCCTCGGCGGTGATGCGCAAGCAGGGGGCCGGGACGCTGATCGGGTTCACCAGCGGCAACCACCAGGGGTCCGTCTCGCAGGCCAACTACAGCGCGGCGAAGGGCGGGATCATCTCGCTCGTCCGGAGTGCCGCGCTCGGCTTGCACAAGTACGGGGTCACCGCGAACGCGGTTGCGCCCGTTGCCCGTACGCGGATGTCCGCGAACGTGCCGATGGAGTTGAAGGAGATCGGCGAGCCCGAGGATGTTGCGGCGCTGGTGGTCTATCTGCTGTCGGAGCGGGCCCGTGAGGAGCGGATCACCGGGCAGGTCTACACGATCGCCGGGCCGAAGATCGCGGTGTGGGCGCAGCCGCGGGAGCTTCGGGCCGGGTATGCCGAAGGGTCTTGGACGCCGGAGAGGATCGCGGACTTTTTGCCGGGGACGGTGGGGGTGGATCCGATGCCGTTGCTTGAGCGGGTGGAGGAGATGGCTCGGGCGGCGCGCTCCGCGAAGGGGGCGACGTAGGGGTTGGGCGGGCGGTTGGTGGGTGCGGGTCGGCTGTGGCTGGTCGCGCAGTTCCCCGCGCCCCTCAATGGGTCGGTTTGAGGCTGCGGGTTGGTTGTGGCTGGTCGCGCAGTTCCTCGCGCCCCTTAGGGGCTGCGCCCCTATCAGGGCACTGGTGGGTGGAGGGTGGCATGGAGTTCGGGTTTACATCGTCGGACGAGGCGTTTCGTGTGGAGGCGCGGGCGTGGCTTGCGGAGCATGTCTCGGATGTCTCGGATCGTCGGGCGTGGGAACGGATGCTCGGTGGTGGTGGGTGGATCGGGCTGGGCTGGGGGGAGGAGGGGTACGGGAATCGGCGGGTTGGGCTTGTTCAGCAGGTTGTGTGGGCGGAGGAGTATGCCCGGTCGCGGGCTCCCGCCCGGTCCGGGCATGTCGGGGAGAATCTGCTCGCTCCCACCCTCATCGCCCATGGCAGTGACGAGCAGAAGAAGCGGTTTCTGCCCCCGATCGCTCGTGGGGAGGAGCTCTGGTGCCAGGGGTACAGCGAACCGGGCGCCGGGTCCGACCTCGCGGGGGTGCGTACGGCGGCGGTGCGGGACGGGGACGCGGGGACGTACCGGATCACCGGGCAGAAGATCTGGACCTCGCTCGCCCATGAGTCGGAGTGGTGTTTCGTGCTGGCCCGTACGGAGGCCGGGTCGCGGCGGCACCACGGGCTGAGCTTTCTGCTGGTCCCGATGGACCAGCCGGGGCGGATCGAGGTCCGGCCGATCCGCCAGATGACGGGGACGAGTGAGTTCAACGAGGTCTTCTTCGACGGGGCGCACGCGCGCGTGGAGCACGTCGTCGGGGGCGAGGGGAACGGGTGGCGGGTGGCGATGGGGCTGCTCGGATTCGAGCGGGGGGTCTCCACCCTGGCCCAACAAGTCGGCTTCGCGGAGGAGTTGGGGCGGGTGCTGGCCGTCGCCCGCGCTACGGGCGCGGTGGACGATCCCGTCGTACGCGACCGCCTCGTACGCCAGTGGGCCGAGCTGCGCGCCATGCGGTGGAACGCCCTGCGGACGCTGGGGAGTTCGACGGACCAGGGTGCCCCCAGTGTGGCCAAGCTGCTGTGGGGGCGATGGCACCAGCGGCTCGGTGAGCTCGCGATGCAGGTGCGGGGCGCGGGCGCGGCGGTGGGGCCGATGGACTGGACGGCCTCGGCGCCGTACGAACTGGACGCACTGCAGCACCTGTTCCTGTTCAGCCGGGCCGACACGATTTATGGGGGCTCGGACGAGATCCAGCGCACGATCATCGCCGAGCGTGTGCTCGGCCTTCCCAGGGAACCGAAGGGCTGAGGTGGGCGCGATGCCAGGTGTGGGCTTCCGAGGGGTGGTCTTCGACGGGGAGCAGGCCCAGGTTGTGGACGATCTGGAGATACGGGATCCGGGGCCCGGCGAGGTGCTGGTCGCGATATCGGCGGCCGGGCTGTGCCACAGCGACCTGTCGGTGGTGGACGGGACCATACCTTTTCCGGTTCCTGTGGTCCTGGGCCATGAGGGGGCGGGGGTGGTGGAGGCGGTCGGCGCGGGCGTCAGCCACGTTCAGCCCGGTGATCACGTCTCGCTGTCCACACTCGCGAACTGCGGTGCGTGCGCGCAGTGCGACCGGGGGCGGCCGACGATGTGCCGAAAGGCGATCGGCAGGCCCGGGCAGCCGTTCTCGCGGGACGGCCGGCCGGTGTACCAGTTCGCATCCAACTCGGCTTTCGCGGAACGGACGTTGGTGAAGGCCGTACAGGCGGTCCGTATCCCGAAGGACATTCCGATGCCGTCGGCCGCGCTGATCGGGTGCGGGGTGCTGACGGGGGTCGGGGCCGTGCTCAACCGCGCGCGCGTGGACCGCGGCGAGAGTGTGGTCGTCATCGGTACCGGTGGGATCGGGCTCAACGTCATCCAGGGCGCGCGGATCGCCGGTGCGCTGACGATCGTCGCGGTGGATGCCAATCCGGCGAAGGAGGCGGTGGCGCGGCAGTTCGGGGCGACGCACTTCCTGCCCTCGACGGAGGGCGTGCAGGACATCCTGCCCACCGGCGCCGACCACGCCTTCGAGTGCGTCGGCCGGGTGGAACTCATCCGCCAGGCCGTCGACCTGCTCGACCGCCACGGCCAGGCAATCCTCCTCGGCGTCCCGCCGGCGACCGCCGAGGCGTCCTTCCTCGTCTCGTCGATGTACCTCGACAAGTCCATCCTCGGCTGCCGGTACGGATCGTCGCGGCCGCAGCGGGACATCGCGCTGTACGCCGAGCTGTACCGGGAGGGACGGCTGCTGCTGGACGAGCTGGTGACGGAGGTCTATCCGGTGGAGGCCTTCGAGAAGGCGGCGGCGGACGCGCATGCGGGGCGGGTGGCCCGGGCCGTGCTGACGTTCTGACGTCCTTCCCTCCTTCCCTCCTGCTGTCCGTCCAGCACTCGCCGATCGCAGTCGCAGAGTTATCCACAGGGCTGGAAATCCGGTGGGGCATTGTCGGTGCCGTCCCATAACGTCGTTCGCATGACCTACCGCGATCTCGCGTCCAAACAGGTGCTGACCTGGGGGCTTGTGTCCGTCGGCGCGAGAATGCCGGTGACCTTGGCACCCCTCGCCCTCGTGTTCCTGGTGCGCGAGCGCCCCGGCGGTTACACGCTGGGTGCGTTCCTCGCGTCGGTCTGGGTGATCGGTGAGATCGTGGGCGCACCCCTGCTCGGCATGCGGATGCGTCCGGAGCGGGCCCGCCCGCAGCTGGCCCTGGGCCTGGCGGTGGGGGCCGTCGGCTTCGCGGGCCTTGGTGTGTTCCCGGAGGCCCATCCGGTGATACTCGGGGCGTTCGCGTTCGTCGCGGGCGCCGCCCCCGGGGCCGCGCCCGGAGGACTGCGGACGCTGCTCACCGGCCTGGTGCCGGAGCGGTCCGTCGCCCAGGCACTGTCTCTCGAGTCGGTGCTGATCTCCGGTGTCTGGGCGTTGTCCCCCGCCGCGGTCACCGGACTCGCGCTCGGCGTCGCCCCCTCGGCCCCGTTGCTGCTGGCGGCCGCCCTGATGGGGGCCTCGGTCGGCGGCCTGTGGGCACTGCCGGCGGGCTGGCCGGCGGACGAGGCGGACCGTGGCGGCGAGTCGATGGCGCGCGTCATGGTCCGGGCCTGGCCGGTGTATGTCACGGGTGCGGCCAGCCTCTCCCTGCTCGCCCTCGCCGAACTGGTGCTGCCCGCCCTCCTGGAGCAGCGCGGCACAGGTGTCGGCTGGGCGGGACCGCTGCTCGTCGGGTTCGCCCTCGGCTCGGTGGTCGGCGCGTTCGTCTACGGGCTGCGCTCCTGGCCGGGGCAGCTGCGTACGCGAAGTCTGGTGCTGATGACCGGAGTCTCGGTCTGTGTGGCGCTGGTCGCGCTCATACCGGGCACCGCCTGGATGGGCGGCGCGCTGGTCGTCGCGGGCATCCTCCAGGCCTGCGCGATGCTCACCCGCAACCTCTCCCTGCGCGAGGTCCTCCCACCGAGCGCGCTGGCCGCGGGCTACTCGGTCATGTACGCGGCGGTGGGCGCCGGTTACGCCGCGACGGGCTCCTTCGCGGGTGTCCTGCTCCAGGTCGTGGCGCCCTCGACGGCGATCCTGGCAGGAGTGGGGCTGACGATGGTGCTGGCCCTGATCGGCGCCGTCGGCGAGGACCGTGCCGCGAGACGACGGGCGGGAGAAGGGCCTGACCAGGGAGGAGCGGGCCGGGTGGGCGGCCAGGGGAGGAGCCGGCGATGAAGAGGTGGGGCTGGGCGTGGCTCCCGCGGCGGACACCGGAAGCGGGCCCGGCTCAGGCTCGACGTCCGCTTCCGGCACGGGGGTTGTCCGACCGGAACGTACGCCGGTACGCGCTCGGGGTGACCCCGAGCGTGGCCAGCAGATGCTGGCGCATCGACTGGGCCGTGCCGAAGCCGGAGTCGTGGGCCACCTGGTCGATCGAGAGGCCGGTGGATTCGAGGAGGTGGCGGGCACGTTCGACGCGCTGCTGGGTGAGCCACTGGCCTGGGCTGATACCGGCCTCCTCGCGGAAGCGGCGGGTGAAGGTGCGTACCGACATGGACTCCTGCTCGGCCATGTCGCGCAGCTGGATCGGCTCGTGCAGACGGCTCAGTGCCCAGGCGCGGGCGGCGGTCGTGGTGGCCAACTGCGGTTCCGGAACGGGCCGTTGGATGTACTGGGCCTGACCGCCGTCGCGGTGCGGCGGTACGACGGTCCGGCGGGCCACCTCGTTGGCGACGGCCGTGCCGTGGTCGCGGCGGACGATGTGGACGCACAGGTCGATGCCGGCCGCGACGCCTGCGGAGGTCAGCACGTCGCCGTCGTCGATGAACAGCACGTCCGTGTCGACCCTGACCTTCGGGAAAAGGCGCTGGAAGTGCTCGGCGGAGGACCAGTGCGTGGTCGCCGGGCGGCCGTCGAGGTAACCGGCGGCGGCGAGGACGTACCCGCCCGTGCAGATGGAGACGAGCCGCGTGCCGGGCCGGATGTATGCGAGGGCGGCGGCCAACTCGTCGGTGAGCACGCCCTCTTCGTAGACCGGGCCGAGCTCGTAGGAAGCCGGGACGATGACGGTGTCGGCGGTGGCCAGGGCCTCCGGGCCGTTCTCGACGAGTACGGCGAAGTCGGCGTCCGTCTCTACCGGGCCCGGCGGCCGGATCGAGCAGGTGACGACCTCGTACAGCTTCCGGCCCTCCGGGTTCCGGGCGAAGCGCCCGAAGATCCGCTGCGGGATGCCCAGCTCGAAGGGGAGCAGGCCGTCCAGGGCGAGGACGACGACGCGGTGCCGACGGAGAGGGGGAGCGGGATGCGTATCCGTGTGCGGGCCCATGGCCCGATCCTAGCGAATGGTGTCCTTCGGGCCACTCGTTCGCGGGGGTCCAGGACCGGAAGCTGTATGACGTGACACAGACAACCGATGCCGCGCCTGAAGATTCCGCGGCCGCCCGGCAACAGGTTGAGGCCGGGCGACGCAGACGCCGTACCCGGGTGCACCGGGCGTGGTTCGTGGCGGCCGTCACCTTCGTGACGATCATCGGAGCCGCCGCCTTCCGTTCGCTGCCCGGGCTGCTGATCGACCCGCTGCACGAGGAGTTCGACTGGTCGCGCGGCACGATCGGCCTCGCGGTCTCCGTCAACCTGGCGTTGTACGGGCTGACGGCGCCGTTCGCCGCCGCGCTGATGGACCGGTTCGGTATCCGGCGGGTCGTCGCGGTGGCCCTGGTGGTGATCGCGCTCGGCTCGGGCTCGACGGTGTGGATGACCTCACCGTGGCAGCTGCTGCTGTGCTGGGGGCTGCTGGTCGGCCTGGGCTCCGGTTCGATGGCGCTGGCCTTCGCCGCGACCGTCACGAACCGCTGGTTCACCACGCGGCGCGGCCTGGTGACCGGCATCCTCACCGCGGCCTCCGCCTCCGGTCAGCTGATCTTCCTGCCGTTGCTGTCATGGATCGCGTCGGAGCACGACTGGCGCCCGGCCGCCGTGACGGTGGCCCTGGCGGCCCTCGCGGTCGTCCCCTTCGTCTGGCTGCTGCTGCGCGACCACCCGGCCGACGTGGGCCAGAAGCCGTACGGGGCAACGCGGTTCGTGGAGAAGCCGCCGCCCGTGCCGGGGGCGGCGCGACGAACGCTGAAGGTGCTCTCCTCGGCGGCGCGCACCGGCCCGTTCTGGCTGCTGGCCGGTACCTTCGCCATCTGCGGGGCCTCGACGAACGGCCTGATCCAGACCCATTTCATACCCGCCGCCCACGACCACCACATGCCGATCACGGCGGCCGCGTCGCTCCTCGCGGTCATCGGCGTCTTCGACGTCGTCGGCACGATCGCCTCCGGCTGGTTCACGGACCGCTACGAACCGCGCCGGCTGCTGGCGGTCTACTACGCCCTGCGCGGCATCTCACTCCTCTTCCTGCCGATACTCCTCGCGCCGACCGTCCAGCCGCCGATGATCTTCTTCATCGTCTTCTACGGCCTCGACTGGGTCGCCACCGTCCCGCCCACCCTCGCCCTCTGCCGCGAGCACTACGGCGAGGACAGCGCCATCGTCTTCGGCTGGGTCCTCGCCGCCCACCAGGTCGGCGCCGCCCTCGTCGCCGTCCTCGGCGGCGTCGCCCGGGACACCTTCGGCTCGTACGACGTCATGTGGTACGCGTCGGGCGCACTGTGCGCGGCGGCGGCGCTGATGGCACTGGTGATCAGGCGGAAGCCGGTGGGACCTGTCATGACTCCGGCCTGAGAACAGTGGCTCTCGCCCCATGCCGGGCAGCTTTCGGTGCTGACAGTCGGTGCTGTCAGTCAGCGAACCGGCCGAACCGCCCCCGGTGGAACAGCAGCGGAGAGCCGTCGTCACCGTCCGACGTGCCCAGCGCGTCCACCCTCCCCACCACGATCAGGTGGTCGCCGCCCGTGTGGACGGCGTGGATCGTGCAGTCGATCCAGGCGGGGGCGCCCGCGAGACGGGGCGAGCCGGAGACCGGTGCGGCGTCGTAGACGACCCCGGCGAACTTGTCGGGACCGCTCACCGCGAAGCCGCGGCACAACTCGCCCTGGTGCGCGCCCAGGATGTTCACGCAGAAGACGCCGGCGCGGGCGATGCGGGGCCAGGTCGTGGACGTACGGCCGACCATGAAGGCGACCAGCGGCGGGTCGAGAGAGAGCGACGAGAAGGACTGACAGGCGAAACCGGCGGGACCTGCCGGGCCGTCCTCTCCATCGGTCGCCGGTGCGGTGACGACGGTGACGCCGGTCGCGAAGTTGCCCAGTACGCGCCGGAATTCGGCCGCGTCGACCGGCGCCCGTTCGTCATCGGCGACCGCGCGCAGGTCGGGGCGCGGGAGCGGCTCGACGGGGCCCGTGGCCGTCGGGGCCCCGGCTGACCTGAGGTAGCGGACGGCTGCGGCGGCCATCCCGGCATGTCCCATCACGTCGTCCATTGAACCTGACGGAGTGTCAGATAGGAAGAGGCGGGGGCACCGGGCGTTCGGTTCAGCGGCCGCGGAACTCGGGTTCACGACGCTCGACGAATGCTGCCACGCCCTCCTTCGCGTCCGTCGTCGTCATGTTGATCTCCTGGGCGGTGGCCTCGGTGGCGAAGGCGGTGCCGCGGTCGGTGTCCAGGGAGGCGTTCACCAGCTGTTTCGTAAGAGTGAGGGCCCGGGTCGGCCCTGCTGCCAGACGTTCCGCCCACGCGCGGGCCGTCTTCTCCAGGTCGTCGGGCGGGACCACGCGGTTGACGAGACCCAGGCGTTCCGCGTCCGCGGCGCTCAGGGCGTCGCCGAAGAACATCAGCTCCTTCGCCCGCTGCGGGCCGATCAGACGGGGCAGGAGGTATGCGCCGCCGCCGTCCGGGACCAGGCCCCGGCGCACGAACACCTCGATGAACTTGGCCGATTCGGAGGCGAGGACGAGGTCGCAGGCGTAGGCGAGGTGGGCGCCGAGGCCGGCTGCGGTGCCGTTCACCGCGGCGATCACCGGTTTCTCGCAGTCGAGGACTGCGGTGATCAGGCGTTGGGCGCCTCGGCGGATGACCCGGGACACGTCTCCCGCGATGCGGTCGCCGACCGGGGCGCTGCCGCGCAGGTCTGCGCCTGCGCAGAAGCCTCGGCCCGTTGCGGTGATCACTACGGCTCGGGTGTCGCGGTCTGTGGAAGCGTCGGTGAGCAGTTGGATCAGGTGTTCTCGCTGGTCGGGGGTGATGGCGTTCATGGCTTCGGGGCGGTTGAGGGTGATCCAGGTGACGTGGTGGTCGGTGGTGTGGAGTACGGAGGTGTCGTGCGGGGAGGTGGGCATGGGGTTCCGTTTCGTGTGTGGGTGTGGGTGCGCCGTTCCCCGCGCCCCTGGAAGACGGGTGCGTTGGGTTGGTTTGTGCGGTGCGGGCCGCCTGTGGCTGGTCGCGCAGTTCCCCGCGCCCCTAAAGGACTGGGGTGGCTTGGGTTGGTTTGTAGGGTGCGGGTCGGCTGTGGCTGGTCGCGCAGTTCCCCGCGCCCCTGAAAGACAAAAGACGGGGTGGCTGGGGACGGTGTGATTACTGCGGGCCCGGTGGGGGCTGGGTGCGCAGTTCCCCGCGCCCCTAAAGACAAAAAGACAACGGCCAACGGCCGTGAGGCGGGGTCGGGGTCTGTACCGCAGGCCCCACCCAGCCGCACTCGGCTCTCCGGCGTGCGGGGTCGTGTCGGGGTGTCCGATCGCCGCGGCAACATGCCATGACCGAATATCCCAGAGCGGCGATCGGATACCCCGTCGCGGCACCGGCCCCACCACCCACCACCCCAGGGGCGCGGGGAACTGCGCGACCAGCCACAACGCACCCGCACCCTACGACCCCGCCCCCCGCGGAGCGGACCGGCACACCGCAAGGGCATCCAGAGCAACAGCCCCCTGCCCACGAGGCAGAACCATCAGCGGATTGATGTCGAGTTCTGACAGTTCGCCGTCGAGTTCCAGGGCCATACGCTGCACCCGCAGAACGACCTCGACAAGGGCATCCAGATCGGCCGGAGGCCTACCGCGGACCCCGTCGAGCAGAGCCCGCCCCCGCAGCTCGGACAACATCCCCCGCGCCTGCTCCTCACCGAACGGCGGCACCCGCACCGCCGTATCCCGCAGCACCTCCACGAGTACCCCACCGAGACCGACCGTCACAGTCGGCCCGAAGAGCTCGTCGTGCGTGACGCCCACGACCATCTCGACCCCGGCCTCAACCATCTGGCACACCAGAACCCCGTCGAGCGAAGCGCCCTCGTACCGGGCGATGTCGGTCAACTCCCGGTAGGTGTCCCTGACCTGACTGGCAGAGGTCAACCCGACCTTCACCAGGCCGAGTTCGGTCTTGTGGGCCAGCTGCGCCCCGGAAGCCTTCATCACGACGGGGTAGCCGACGAGCCCGGCCGCCCGCACGGCGGCAGCGGCACTGGTCACCAACTGCTCCCGCGGCACACGGATCCCGTACGCGCGCAGCAACTGCTTCGCCGCATGCTCGCTCAACTGCTCGTTCGGCCGCATCAACGCCTGCGCCTTGCGGAAGGAGGGCGAGGGAGTACGCGGCGCCTCGTCGAAGGGGGACCGGTAGAACGAGGTGAACCGAGCATGCTCAAGATGCGCACGAACGGCCGTGATGCAGTTCGCGAACGTGCGGAACGTGGCGACGCGCGACGACCCCAGCAACGTCTCGCGGTACGCGGACTCCGTACCGACCGGCGACCCCCACACCACGCAAACCAGCTTGTCCGTCTGTTCCGCCGCGTCCACCAGATCCTGCGCCAGCTTGTCGCTCATGGGTGGGAACGGCCCCGTGATCGGGCAGATCAACACCCCCACCGACGGATCGGCGAGGATCGCGTCGATGATCTTGCGGCCCCGCCAGTCACCGACCGGATGCCCGCCGTTGTCGACGGGATTGGAAACGTCGAGGTACTCGGGTATCCACTCGTGCAGTTCGGCCTGCTTGGCCTCCGTGAGGCGAGGCAGCCGCAGCCCCGCCTCGGTCGCCAGGTCCGAGAAGTGCGCCCCCGTACCGCCCGAGATCGAGTAGACGACGACACCGTCGGCGCCCGGAGCGAGCGTGCGGGTGCGCGCGCGGGCCAACAGGGCCGCGGTGTCCTGGAGTTCGTCGAGCCCGTCGACGCGGATCACGCCGTACTGCCGCATCGCCGCGTCCACCACCGTGTCGGCGCCGGTCAGCTTGCCGGTGTGGGAGGCGGCCGTCCGGGCGCCGGTCTCGGTGCGGCCGACCTTGACGGCGACGACGGGGACGCCTCGCCGGGCGGCCCGGTCGGCGGCGAGGAGGAAGGAGCGGCCGTCCTTCAGGCCCTCGACGTAGCAGGCGATGGCACCGACCTCCGGCTGCTCGGCGAAGTAGGAGATGAAGTCGGCGGTCTCCAGATCGGCCTCGTTGCCGGTGGGCGCCCAGTGCGAGAGCCGCACGCCCAGCTCCTGCATCGTGAAGACGGGACGACCCTGGTGCCCGGACTGGGTGATCAGCGCGATCGCCGGTCCGTCCAGATCGTCGCGGAACTTCTCGAAGGCGTTGAGGTTGGTGTTCGGCCCGAGCAGCCGCAGCCCGGAGCGCGCCACGGCGGCGGCGAGCCTGGCCTGCGCGGCGGCCCCTTCCACCCCCGTCTCGGCGAACCCCGAGGCGAAGACGACCGCGAACTTCACCTTGGACTCGGCCAGTTCCTCGATCACGGGAAGCGGATCGGAGACCAGCAGCACGGCCAGGTCGACCTGTTCGGGCAGGTCCGCGACCGAGGGGACGCACGGTATGCCGAACACGGACTGACGGGTGGGGTGCACCGGGTGCAGTCGCGCGCCGACCCGCTCGGACCAGGCCAGTAACTGCCTGGTGATGCCGGTGTTCGGCCGCCCCTCGGCGTCCGAGGCGCCGACGACGGCCACGGATTCGGGACGGAAGAAGCGGTCGAGTTCGGGTACCCCGGCGTACAGCGGCCGGCCGCTGACGTCGAGGTCGTCGGTGGCCGCGGGCCTGCCGTGCACGGCAGGCGCCGGTTGCTCGCCGCAGGCGGTGACCCGGGCCCGGCGGGAGTCGGTGGTGAGGGTGCCGTGGGTTGATCCAAGCATCTGGTCCGCCCGCTCCTGTGTGACTGCCAATAACTGACGCACTGTCAGATTACTGAACTGACGCCGCGTCAGGAACTGGTCTGCACGCAAAGAACTTGTGGCGAACACCGGTGTGGCGGCAGAAAGTTGACGCCCCGTTCTCCGCAGACGCCCCCAACGGCCACCCGCAACCTCAGGTGTACCCGTGTGAGTGACGCCCTGATCCTCCGGAGCGCGCCGAGATGGAGGCTGGCCGTTTCCGGCCCGAGGGCGGCGCCGCGGCCGGTTGGGCCGCGGCGGCGCAGCAGGTGCTGTCCGGCTGTTTGGCCGAGGCCGTCGCAGTCGCCGTCGCAGTCGCCGTCTGGCGACCCCGTCAAGACCATCGTCGGCGTGAAGCCGAAGGCGGCCCTGGAGTGCGACCTCAAGCACTTCCTCGGCTGAGACGGGGCGACCCGCAGCGAACAGGCCGTTACCGCCTACACCTGGTTGGAAGCCGCCATCGTCGCGCCGGCCGACGGATCCAGGATCGCGCGCACCTTGTTCAGGCCGTCGTGGTTCACCGAGTACCAGGACCAGGTGCCGCGGCGTTCGCGGTTCAGGAGTCCTGCCTCGGTCATGAGCTTCAGGTGGTGGCTGACGGTCGGCTGCCGGAAGCCCAGGCAGTCGGCCAGGTCGCACACACATGCCTCACCGGCGGGTGCGCGCTCGATGATGCGGAAGATCTGCAGCCGCGTGGGGTCGGCGATGGCCTTGAGCATGGCGGCGAGGCGCTCGGCTTCTTCCCGCTCGATGAGCAGATACGCCAAGGCGGGGGAACAGGTGTCGGCCTTCGTCTCGTCCGCCACCTCCGCGGCACCCGATTCAGTGATAGCCATCTATGAACCATAGGCACGGGCCAAGCATCAACCACGTGGTCGAGGTCACGCCGAGAGTTTTGTTCACCAAGCGTTCACTTAGGTTGCCGTCTATGCAAGATATAGACATCTATCTATTACATGTGGCGGGAGAGCCGGCGAGCTGCCCATCGAGGAGCCGCCTCACGGACGAGCGGAGCTCTCTCGGCCCAGGCCGCCGAGCAGCCCCGCCCCTGCAAGACACCGACACGTCACTCGAACGCATCACCCTCCGGCCGGCCGCTCGGCACAGCAGGGCCTTCTCGCGGGAGACGGGGCCCACGTCGGTGAAGCACAGGGAGATCACCGTCCCGGCGCCTCGGCCACCGGCAACCGGCGCCTCGGCCACCGGCAACCGGCCCTCGGAAACCGGCCCCCGACAACCGGCAACCGCCCCCCCCGACAACCGGCCAGGTCCTATGCCGTCGGCGTCGGAGCGGTCGACGGTTCGGTCCGCGCACCATCAGCACACGACGAACCGCACTCCAGCCGGTACCCCAGGCCACGTATGGCGTCGATGGTGCAGCAGCTCTTGCCGTCCTCCCGGAGCCTGTTGCGCACCCGGCGGACGTGCACGGTGAGCGTGTTGCTGTCCAGGCTGTCGGCGCCCCACACGGCGCGGGTCAGTTCGGCTCGGCTGACGACCCGGCTGGCGTGCTCCATCAGATAGCGCAGCAGCATGAATTCACGGACGGGCAACTGCAGCGAGTGGCCGCGTACATAGACGTGAAAGCCCGCCGGATCAAGCTCGATGTCACCGACGACGAGCGGCTGCGTGTCGCTGTCGTCGTTCCGACCGCCGGACATCAGCAGGGGGACGATCTCCCCGGTCCGGTAGGGGCGGGCCACGAAGGCGATGGCGCCGGCCGCCACCGCGGCCGTCGCCTCCGCGGCTCCGTCGGGACCCGCTCCCACCAGGACCGGTACCGGATGGAGCCGGGCGATCAGCTCGGTGACCCGCGCCGCCCCGACCACCGGCAGCGGGGCGCCGAGCAGCACCGCGCGCGGGTGGCGGGCGCCGACCTGGAGCAGCGCCTCGGCTCCGTCGTGGCAGACGACGGTCCGGATGCCCGCGCCCACGAAACCGGCCAGGGCCATGGCGGCCAGGTCCTCGTCCGGCTCGGCCAGCAGCAGGTCGGGGTTCTTGCCGTCTTCCGGGCCGCTCGGGCTGCCTTTCACGGCAGGCCGCGGCGGCCGGTGTGCGTCGGGTGTCACCCGGGGAACTCCTTCACGTGATGCGCGCAAAGGGACGGACACTGGAGTGGGCCCGTCAGCCGAAGCGGCCGGAGATGTAGTCCTCGGTGCGCTGGTCGGAGGGGTTGGAGAAGATCCGTGCCGTCTCGTCGTACTCGACGAGCCGGCCGTGGCGTACGCCCTTGTCGTCGACGTCCGCGGTGAAGAACGCCGTCCGGTGCGAAACACGCGCCGCCTGCTGCATGTTGTGCGTGACGACGATGATCGTGAACTCCACGGCCAGGTGCTCCATGAGGTCCTCGATCTTCGCCGTGGCGATCGGGTCGAGGGCCGAGCAGGGCTCGTCCATCAGGATCACCTCGGGCTTGACCGCGATGGTGCGGGCGATGCACAACCGCTGCTGCTGACCACCGGAGAGCGCCAGCGCGGAGGTCTTCAGCTTGTCCTTGACCTCGTCCCACAGCGCCGCGTGCGTGAGGGTCTCCTCGACCAGGTCGTCCAGGTTGCCCTTGAAGCCGCCCACCCGGGGCCCGTACGCGATGTTGTCGTAGATCGACTTGGGGAACGGGTTGGGCTTCTGGAAGACCATGCCGATACGGCGGCGGACCTCGATGGGGTCCACCTCCCGGCCGTACAGGTCCTCGTTGTGGTACCGGATCTTGCCCGCCACGCGGGCGGTGGGCACCAGGTCGTTCATACGGTTGAAGCAGCGGATCACGGTGGACTTGCCGCAGCCGGACGGGCCGATCATCGCGGTGATCTGGCGCTCGCCGATGTGCAGGTTCACATCCCGTACGGCCTCGTGGTCGCCGTAGAACACCGACAGGCCACCGACCTCGAAGACCGGACTGGCCAGCGACGGCGCCTCGCGATAGGAGACCCGCGGGGTCCTGGTGCCGCCGACGGAGTCGGAGGGAGAGGTCATGGAAGCCTCCTGGCCGGAGAGAACGGTTGCGTCGGTGCGGTCGGTGGAGTTGCTGCGGGATACGGCGGTCATGGCCGTCACCACCTGCGGCTGTAGCGGTTGCGGAGCCAGATCGCCAGGGAGTTCATCGCGAGCAGGATCACCAGGAGGATGACGATCGCCGAGGCGGCCAGCGCGGTGAACTCGGCCCTGGACTGGCTGATCCAGCCGAAGATCTGGATCGGCAGCGCGGTGAACGGGCTCTCCACACCGGTCGGGTTGAAGGTGATGAAGGTCAGCCCGCCGAGCAGCAGCAGTGGAGCCGCCTCACCGATCGCGCGGGACAGCGCGAGGATCGAGCCGGTCGCCATGCCGGGCACGGCCGCCGGGAGTACCTGGCGCCAGATCGTCTGCCACTGCGTGGCGCCCAGCGCGAGGGATGCCTGGCGGATGGACTGCGGCACGGCCCGGATCGCCTCCCGGGAGGCGATGATCACGGTCGGCAGCACCAGCAGCGACAGGGTGAGCGAGGCGGTCAGCACGGTCTGGCCGAAGCCGAGCCCGCGGGAGATGATGCCGAGCCCGAGGATGCCGTAGACGATCGACGGAACGGCCGCCAGGTTCTGGATGTTGATCTCGATGACGCGGTTCCACCAGCGGTTGGGATCCGCGTACTCCTCCAGATAGATGGCGGCGAGGATGCCGGTCGGCAGGCAGTACACGGCGGTGAAGCCGATGATCCAGAGCGTGCCCATGATCGCCGACTGGGCGCCGGCGTTCCCGGGATCGATGATGTCCGGGAAGTTCGTCCAGATCCGCGAGTCGAGCCGCGGCCACGCCTCCACGACGACATACGTGAGCAGCGAGGCGAGGAAGATCACGCCGACCGCGAGCGACGCCCACAGGCTGAGCTGGAAGAACCGCTCCCGCAACGGGGTGCCCCTGCCCTTGAGCCGGGGCACCCCGGGGTCGTCCGCCACACTGACGTCTCGGTCCATGACGTCGCTCATCACTCGTACACCTCCCGGTACTTGCGGACCAGGCGAATGCTGACCAGGTTCATCACCAGGGTCATCACGAACAGCAGCAGGCCCACCGCGAAGATCGTCTGGTAGCCGGTGGAGCCGGTCGGCAGGTCGCCGATACCGGCGGCGGCGATGAACGCGGTCATCGTCTGCATGCCTTCGAGCGGATTGAAGGACAGGTTCGGGCGCCCGCCCGCGGCGACCGCGACGATCATCGTCTCGCCCAGTGCCCGGGAGATGCCGAGCACGATGGCGGCGACGATGCCGGACAGCGCGGCCGGGAAGACGACGCGGGTGGAGACCTGCATCCGGGACGATCCGAGGGCGAACGCGCCGTCCCGCAGCGCGCCCGGCACGGCGTTCATCGAGTCCTCGGCGAGCGAGGCGATCGTCGGGATGATCATGATGCCCATCACGAAACCGGCCGCCAGGGCGTTGAAGACCTGCGGGCCGTCGCCGGCCGGCCAGATGTCCTGCAGCAGCGGGGTGACGGCCTTGAGCGCGAAGAACCCGTAGACGACGGTGGGGATGCCCGCGAGCACCTCGAGAACGGGCTTGAAGACCGTACGGACCCGGGGATGGGCGTACTCGCTCAGATACACCGCCGCGCCCAGCCCCAGCGGTACGGAGACCAGCAGGGCGACGAGCGTGACCATCAGGGTGCCGGTGACCAGCGGCAGGACACCGAAGTGCGGCGGCTTGAACAGCGGCGCCCAATTGGTGCCGGTGATGAAGTTGCCGAAGTTCACCTTGCCGAAGAACTCGCCGGCGGGCGGGATGAGGGCGATGACGATGCCGACGGTGGTCAGCACCGAGACCAGGGAGGCGGCCACCAGGAGGACCTTGATGGCCTTCTCGCCGTAACGCGGCTGGGACCGCTTCAGGAAGCCGGGGCTCCCCGAAGCGGCCCGCCGCCCAGTGGCAGGGGAACTCATGACTTGTGCTGCGCCTTGAGGGCGTCGAGGTCCTTCTTCAGCTCGGCCTCCTGCTCGGAGTTGAGCGGCACGAACTGGGCCTTGCCGGCGATGTCGGCGTTGTTCTCGACGTAGTACTCGACGAACGCCTCGACCTCCGCCTTGTCCAGCGAGGTGGCCTTCGGGTAGATGAACAGCGGCCGGGAGAGCGGCTTGTAGGTGCCGTCCTGCACGGTCTCGACGCTCGGGGCGACACAGCCGTCACCGCCGTCGACCTCCAGGGCCTTCAGCTTGTCCTTGTTCTCCTCGTAGTAGGAGAGACCGAAGTAGCCGAGGCCGCCCTTGGAACCGGAGACGCCCTGCACGGTGACGTTGTCGTCCTCGCTCGGCGAGTAGTCGGTGCGCGAGGCGCCCTCCTCGCCGTTGATGGCGTCGGTGAAGTAGTCGAAGGTGCCCGAGTCGGTGCCGGCGCCGAACAGTTCCAGCTTCTGGTTCGGGAACTTGGGGTCGACCTGGTTCCAGTTGTTCACCTTGGAGCCGGGCTCCCAGATCTTCTTCAACTGCTCGACGGTCAGGCAGTCGACGAAGTCGTTGTCCTTGCTCACCACGACGGACAGACCGTCGTTGGCGACTGTGAACTCCTCGAACTTGATGCCCTCCTTGTCGCAGAGGGCCTTCTCCTCGTCCTTGATCGGACGCGAGGCGTTGGAGATGTCGGTCTCGCCCGCACAGAACTTCTCGAAGCCACCGCCGGTACCGGACGTGCCGACCGTGACCTTGACCCCGGAGTTCTCCGCCTGGAAGAGCTGGGCGGCGGCCGTGGAGAGCGGCGCCACCGTGCTGGAGCCGTCGACCTTGATGTTTCCGGCCAGCTTGCCGTCACCACCGTCGCCCGAACCCGCATCGGCACCGCCGCACGCGCTCGCGGCCAGCAGGACGGCAGCCGTCAGGGCCAGGGGAGCCTTGGCCCGGCGCAACGAAGAGGAAGTATTCACGACTCTCGACCCTTGTGTCTGCCGGGTACGCCGGCGATGGATCGGTGCGCAGCGCGCTCCGTTCGGACACTCTGGATCGAAGTCAGGCTATATGAACGGAGGGTGTATGCGGCGTCCCTCCAGCATGAACTATAGCTAGTCATCTATATAGAAGGATCTTGATTTATTATCACGGAAGGGTCTCTTGAGCTGCCGGTTCACCCTTTGACCCCAGCGCAGGCCGGGTGAACGGCGAGCGGTCGACGCGGAAGCGGAATGCGTGGGCGCGCGAGGCGCGCCCCCGGCCCGAAAGGCAGCGTTCGATCCGAGTTCACCGTTCGGTCGCCGTCGGGAAGCAGGGCCGGGAAGCGGAGTCGCGAGGCTCAGCGGGTGATGCGGGACGGATGCCGCTGTTGCGCGTCGCGGGCGATCACGCGGGCGATCTTCCCGGCGTCGAGGGCCATTTCGCGGAACATCCCGCTGATGGGGTTGGTGAATCCGCTGAAGAAGAGGCCTGGGGCGTTGTCCGGCGTGCGGGCGCCGTGCACGACCGGGAGGCCCCGCTCGTCGAGTACGCCGAGGTGGCCGACGATGTCTTCCAGCGCGCGCCGGTAGCCGGTCGCGGCGATCACGGCGTCCGGGCCGATCCGGTCGCCGTTCGCGAGGACGACCTTGCCGTCCTCGAAGCCGTCTACGGCCGCGACGACCTCTACCCGCCCCTTGCGGACGGCGTCGATGAGGCCGACGTCCTGGACGGGAATGGACCCCTCCTTCACGCGCGAGTACAGCCCGGTGTCGGGCCGCGGCAGCCCCTTCGCCGCCAGGTCCGGCACGCTGAGCTTCGCCACGGGACCGGCCATCCGGTCCACCAGGCCGACGGGCAGCCGCCGTACCAGGACCGCGGTGTACTGGGCCGCCCAGCCGGCTGTCGTCCGGCGCACGATGTGCGGCGTGGTCCGCACCGAGAGCCGTACCCGCGAGGCGCCGCCCTCGATGAGGTCGACGGCGATCTCCGCACCCGTGTTGCCGACGCCGACGACCAGGACGTCGCGGCCGACGTAGGGGGCGGGGTTGCGGTACTCGCCGGCGTGCACGAGTTCGCCCTTGTACGTGTCGCGGCCGGGCCATTCGGGAACGTACGGCGTGTGGTTGTAGCCGGTGGCGACGACGACCGCGCTGCCGGTCAGTTCACGCCCGCCGGTGGCGTGCAGCAGCCACCCGCTCCCGTCGCTCAGGGGCTCCACTCGGGAGACCTCGACACCCGTGACGATCTCCAGCTCGTGGTACTCGACGTACTTCTCCAGGTACCGCACCACGTTGTCCCGCGACACCCACCGCCCGAACGAGCGCGGCATCGCGAGCCCCGGCAGCCCGGACAGGCGGCGCGTGGTGTGCAGCCGCAGCCGGTCGTAGTGCCGCCGCCAGGACGCCCCGACGTGCTCGGACTTCTCGAGCACGACGGCCCGTACGCCCTGGGCGCGCAGCGCGTACGCCGCCGCGAGGCCGCCCGGGCCGCCCCCGATGACGTACACGGGACGGTCGGAGCGGGTCGGTGCCGCCGGGTTCGCGGAGGGTGTGGAGTCGGCCATGTGCCTGAGCGTATTGATGTCGTCACTTGATGGGTCTCGGTCAAGCCCGGAATCGGTTGCGAATCGATCACGGCTGTAGGAGGGGTGTGTGGGATTCGTGGCGTAGGTCTCACGGAACGTGTGAGGTCGGTGTAGGGCGCGACGCTATGCGCCCGATGGCGCGCCCTCGCGGCGGGAGGAGCGGGATTCCTAGGGGCGGCGACTCTCGGGCTCGCGATCATGACGGTCCTGCCCTGATGGCGTACTGGCTTCTTAGGAATACAGTCCTCAGGGGTGCACTCCTAAGGAGTTTGCTCGCCGGCCGGGGGACGGATACCACGCGCTGCGGGCTGGCGTGTTTCAGTGCCGCGGGCTTCACCGACGCGCTGCGTGCCGAAGCCGAGCGAGGCGGCGTACTGCTGGTCGGACTCGACGAGTTGTACGGGCGGGCGATGCCGACCGGGGGCCTGTTGTAGATCCTGCCGGTGGATCAGTGGCGTACGCCTCTTGCGCGTCTGCCGACCGTGCGCTGAACTGACGTACCGTCAGATTCATTGCTGCGGAGGGATCGAGGCCATGGACGCGATCTGGCTCACCGGTGCGGAATGGGTCGCCGTGCTCCGTATCGGTCTCGGGCTGTGGTGGCTGGAGAGCTGGCGGCACAAGGACAAGAAGGGCTGGTTCGAGCGGGGCACCGGGATCGCGTGGGCGTCGGACGTCGCGGCGAAGCACCGGTGGAACGCGGTGCGCAGCGGCTTCGACGTGGTCGTCGCGCCCCGGCCGCGGACCATGGCGTACGTCGTCGTGTACGCGGAACTCGCCGTGGGGCTCGGTCTGGTCGCGGGCTTCCTGACCCCGATCGCCCTGGTCGGCGGGCTGCTGCTCAACCTGCTCTACCTCGTCCTGATGATCCACGACTGGGCCGAGCAGGGACAGAACGCGATGATGGCGCTGATCTCGCTGGTAGCCCTGTTCGCGATGTCGTGGCAGACGTGGTCGCTGGACAGTGCGTGGGGACTCTTCTGACGGGGGTTTGCCGATGAGTGCGCGGTTCGACGTACCGGAGGCCGACGCCTTCACCCGCACGTACTGGGACGCGGCCGCCCAGGGGCACCTGCTCCTGCGCCGGTGCGGCGCGTGCGGGCGTGCCCACCACTATCCCCGCGAGTTCTGCCCGCACTGCTGGAGCGAGGACGTGACCTGGGAACGGGCGAGCGGCCGCGCCACCCTCTACACCTGGTCCGTCGTCCACCGCAACGACCTGCCGCCCTTCGGGTCGCGTACGCCGTACGTCGCCGCCGTCGTGGACCTCGCGGAGGGGCCGCGGATGATGACCGAGGTGGTGGAGTGCGCGGAGGCGGCGCTGCGGGTCGGGATGGGGTTGGAGGTGACCTTCCGAACGGAAGCCGCGGAGGCCGCGGAGGCTGAGGAGGACATGGCCACGGTGCCGGTGTTCCGGCCGACCGCTTCCTAGGGCCTGTGTCCGCCCTCCCCTCCCTCCGTTGTTCAATAACGTGATGACCGACTTGCACGAGTCCTACGCCGCCTCCCCCTCTCCCTCTCCCTCCCCCTTCCCCGAACTCCACGGTGACGGGCTGCGGTTGCGGGCCTGGGACGCGGCGGCCGACGCGGATGTCGAGGCGTGGCTGCGCGGGTGTTCGGACCCGGAGTTCCAGCGGTGGAACACGCTGCTCAGACCGGTCGAGACCTGGGACGCGGCGCGGGAGTCGCTGCGGGCGCGGGCCGAGGCGGCCGAGGAGGCGACCGGGGCCTCCTTCCGCGTCACCGATGCGGGGAACGGCGTGACGCTCGGGCACATCGGGATCAACGACGTCGACCACGTCATACGGGTCGCCCGGGTCGGGTACTGGGTGCTGCCCGAGGCACGCGGACGGCAGGTAGCCACCCGGGCGCTCATGCTGGCCGCGCACTGGGCCTTCGCCGAACTCGGCCTGCACCGGCTGGAGTTGGGGCACGCGGTCGGGCATGACGCGTCGTGCCGGATCGCCGAGCGGTGCGGGTTCCCGTACGAGGGGACCCTGCGCGGGGCGATGTTCGAGGCCGGACGGCACGACGCGTTCCGGGACGTACACCTGCACGCGCGGCTCGCCACGGATCCGGAGCCCGAGCCGGTCGCGGCCCCGTAGCACCCCGAAAAATCGGGAGGCGGGGCGGCGCGGCCCGCGCCAGCATGGAGGCATGGCCACTGCTGCGTACGACTGGCGGTTCACCCACGACCTCGGGGCCTTCCTCCATCGCGCCGGAGACTTCCTGCGATCGGAACTCGCCCTGCACACCGTCCAGTTGACGATCACCGAGGCGCTGCGCACGCGCGGGATGCGGGCGTACGGCGAGGAGGCACCGTCCTTCGGATGGCTGACGGACCCGGCCGGCGCCGTGCACGCCACAGCCCTGCGAACACCCCCGTACTACCTGAACCTGACCCCCCTCTCCCTCTCCCTCGCGCCCGCCGTCGTAGGCGCGCTGGCGGAGCGGCTCGCGGACGAGGGGGCAGGTGCTGCCCGGGATCGCCGGTCCGGCGGACACGGTCGCGGAGTTCGCGGGGGCCTGGGAACGCCGTACCGGGGCCGTCGCCCGGCTCGCGATGCGCCAGCGCCTCTACCGGCTCGGCACGCTCACGCCTCCCGAGCCCGGGCCGCCCGGCGGGGCGCGGATCGCCACCGGGGACGACCACGGGCTGGTCGCGCGCTGGTACGACGAGTTCAGCGCGCCGCTCCCCGCACAGATGCGGGAGGCGCCGGACCGCTGGGCCGCGAACCGGCTCGCCCACGGCGGCATCACCTTGTGGGAGACGCCGGACGGCACGCCTGTCGCCATGGCGGGCACCACGCCGAAGGTCGCCGGGCAGGTCAGAGTCGCCACCGTCTACACCCCGGTCCCGCTGCGGGGGTACGGGTACGGGGGCGCCGTGACCACCGCCGTCAGCAGCGCCGCGCTGGAGGCGGGCGCGGCCGAGGTGCTGCTCTTCACCGACCTCGCCAACCCGACCAGCAACGGCCTGTATCAGCGGATCGGATACCGACCGGTACGGGACTTCGCCGCGCACGTTTTCGAGGCGGCGAGGGACGCGGTTCCGGATCCGTAGCCGGTTCCGGCTACGGCCACAGCAACTCCGTGACCCAAGTGCCGCCCGCCCAGCGGTAGTTGAGCCGTACGTGCCGTCGCCTCGCGTCGCCCTGGAAGAACTCCACCTCGTCCGGCTCCAGTACGTACGCCGTCCACGACGGCGCGGGCGCGTCCGGCTCGCGCTGGGCGCGCTCCCAGGCGGCGTCCGAGGCGCGCTCCAACTCCTCGTAGGAACCGAGGACTTCACTCTGGTGGCCGACCAGCGCGGAGGCGAGCGCGCCGGTCGAGCGGGCGTGCAGATCGGCGTGGGCGACCTCGGGCGGGGCGACGGTCACCCGGCCCCGCACCCGGACCTGCCGGCCCTGCGCGGGCCAGTAGAAGCAGAGCGCGGCATACGGTCCGGCCGCCAGCTGACGCCCCTTGCGGCTGCCCGCGTGCGAGGCGAAGTGCCAGCCCTTCTCGTCGGCGTCGTGCAGCATCACGATCCGTACGTCCGGCCGACCGTCCGCGTCCGAGGTCGCCAGGGACATGGTGTGCGGCTCGGTCTGCCCGGCGGCCACCGCCGCCGCGAACCACTCCATGAAGAGCGGCAGCGGTTCGGCGGGGGCCGTGTCCGGGACGAAGGCGGGCAGCTCGGTGTCCCAGACCCGCTGGGACCTCAGCAGCCGGACGAACTCGGACGATGCGTCGGAAGCGTCGGCACTCATGCCCCGATTGTCACTCGGGACCGGGCCCGCACCTCACGCGGGACCCGGCTCAGACCGAACCGAGGTCGGACGAGAGCCAGTGTTCGGGACGCATACGGATGATCACCTGTGCGCCGTGCTCCTTCGAGGCGAAGTCGACGTAACCGTCGACCTTGTCGGCCGGGAGATAGCGGGCGGAGATCTCCCGGAGGTGCTCGTGGGTGGCCGGGAACGTCTCGACGACCGGCCCCTCGACCGACACGTACCGGATGGTGGGTTCGAGCCGGTCGATCATCAGGGAGAACCGGCCCGCCGCACTGATCAGCCGGTTCTTGCGGGTGTCGACGCCGGTCATGATCCATACGGTGCCGTCGGACTCGTTCTGGTACCAGATCGGCACGGTGAGCGGGGCGCGTCCCGGCCCGGCGTCGACCGCGAGTGCGGCGACGTGCGGCTCGGCGAGGAACTGTTCGCGCTCTTCACGGGTCAGGGCCATGCGGGGCTCCTCCGGAGTGCGGGTGGTTGACGGTCGCGGACGATGGACGTCTTCTTCAGCGTGCCCCGGGCCGCTCCCTATTCCGCCCGTGTCGCGGTACGCGCCACCCAAGTACGTAAGCGCTGGTCAGGCCCTGTGTGCGGGGCAGCCCCCCCGGGCCCATGGTGGGGCCAGCTCCACCCCCGGTTCGGGAGTGCGCCTCCTCGTGCCGGAGAGCGAACGACGACATCGTTGAACCCAGTTGATCCCGCAGGTCCACGGCCCGCCCCTCCCGGAAGGAAACCCCATGAAGACGCTGCTCTCGTCGAAGCCGGAGACGGCGGTCGTGGTGCGGGGTGGTGGGCCGTTGGCGTCGTTCGTCCGATTCGTGGTCTGCGGGGGTGGGATCGGGGTGCTGTCCAGTGGTGCGGTGGTGGCGCTGGCCGGGGTGCTGCCCTGGGTGGTGGCGAACGCGGTGATCACCGTCGTGTCCACGGTGCTGTGCACCGAGCTGCACGCGCGGTTCACCTTCGGGACCGGGCGGCGGGCCGGGTGGCGTCAGCACTGGCAGTCCGCGGGGTCGGCGACGGGTGCCTATGCGGTGACCTCGGCCGCGGTGCTCGTTCTGCACCTGGTGCGGTCCTCGCCGGGGGTGCTTACCGAGCAGGTCGTCTACCTCGGTGCGGCCGGGGTGGCCGGGATCGGGCGGTTTCTGGTGCTGCGGTTGTTCGTCTTTGCCGGTGAGCGGGAGCGGACTGTGCCGGTGGCTGTGCCGGGCTCGGCACCGGTTGGGGTGCTTGGTGTGACGGTGACTCCGGTCTCGTACCGGTCCGCCCCTGCCCTGGGCCGGGTCCCGGGGGCGGGGTGGGGTGGGCTTCGCTCGGGGGCTGTCCTGGTCGGGTGCCGGTGACTCGGTGCGGGGGCTTCTTCCCCCACCCCGCCCCTTCCCGAAACTGAAGGCTCCGCCCCCAGACCCCCGTCGGGTTGTTCGTGGGGTGCGGGTCGGCTGTGGCTTGTCGCGCCGTTCCCCGCGCCCCTAAAGACAAAAGACCGGGGGGCTTGGGACGGTGTGCACTCTGCGGGCCGGTGGGGGCTGGGTGCGCAGTTCCCCGCGCCCCTAAAAAGCGGCCGGGGTTTTGACCGTTGCCCCCACTCAGCCGCTGTCGGCCTTCCGGCGT